>CAZAFX010000086.1:3458-4929 GCA_964484895.1 uncultured archaeon
GAACCGCCGACCACTCGGTCTCTCCAGCGAAAACCGCTGTACCGCGCGGTTTTCTCGGGCCGCCTCCGTGGCGGAGCCGACCATAGAAGCCGAGCGCTCTGTCCGGACTGAGCTACGGGCCCATGGAGAACTGTGTGGGGCCGCCACTACATAAATCTCTGCCGGGCCATCAGCCGAGCACCCCGGCGTGGAGCAGGATTTCCAGCCCGATGAACCCGACGATGCCGCCGACGATGATCTTCGGGTCGAGCTGCAGCGGTTCCTCGTACTCGTCGTAGTACTGCACCAGGCCGCCCATGCCGCCGGGCAGCTGGCCGCCCTGCTCGTTCTTCGCCATACACACCGCTTCCCGGGAAGGCTTAAAAGCGCTCCCCCGCCTCGTCCGCACGGACGCCACGGATCGGCTGCTCGCCGACCACCCCTCCTGCGACGCACGATAGAATAGGATTCACGGGGCGTAACCTTCCGGCACCCGCCGACAGGAACAAGGCGTCAATCAGTCGGCCGCCGGACGGGACATACTGTGCTGCGGCTCCGCTGCGTGAAACATGGCGGGAGCAACCGCCCGTCTCAGGACGCGGCGCTGGCGACCGGCCAGCCGCAGGGATAGGGAAAAAGGGCGGGTGTGGTGCGGGGAGTAAGCCCGGTTCTGTTCTTCGAACCCGGCTGATGCCGGGTCTTCTCCTCCATCCTCGTGGTGGAGGATGGCGGGACCGATTCGACTGTGCACCGTTGCAGGCTTGCTCCGCAGGGCCGGGCACGTTTCACCGTGTCCGCCGCCGCCATCTACCTTGGTCGGCCGGTCGCCCGGTCAGGGGTCCCGGCCGGTGCGGCGTCATCGTCGCGGCGACGGCCGTGTCGTTTCTGCTCCCGGCTGCACCGCTCTCGCGGCCCGGCCTCGACCCCCGCATACGCGAGGGGTTCGCCGGTCTGCATGCTCCCGGGCCGGCCACTGTGACGTTGCCGGCCGCGGGGGAGGCGGGACTTTCCGCATGCCGCCTGACGGCGGCACGGGGCGGTCCTCCCGCTCCACACCCGTCCATAGATTGCGACGCGGTATTTAAAAGTGCCGCGGCCGTATCCTGCCGCGTGCTGCACGACTACCACGTCCACTCCAACTACTCGGACGGCGATTTCCTCTGGCGGATGCTGGCCGCCGCCGAGGACGCGGGCCTGGACGCGGTAGGGTTCGCGGACCACTGCAACGTCTCCTCGCGCGACGCGATGATTCGGCAGAAGCGGGAGAACGGCTTCCTCCTCGATACGACCTATCCGAAGCGGCGGGACGCCCTGCAGCGGCTCCGTGACGAGTTCGCCGTCACGGTCTTCGACGCGGTCGAGATCGACTACCACCCGAGCGACGAGGACGCCATCCGCACCTTCCTGGACGACGCCGGCTTCGATTACGTGGTCGGCAGCATCCATTTCGTCGACAACGTCAACGTCCACGTCGAAGATCACTTCGCCGCCA
>CAZAFX010000087.1:0-3356 GCA_964484895.1 uncultured archaeon
CTCGCGCAGAAGTCGAAGCTCGGGGAGAAGAGTCCACGGGAGATGGTGCTGGGCGACTTCAAGGAGTTCCAGTTCGGCGGCCACGAGGTCGGCATCGGCCAGGTCGAGACCGTGGAGCCCGAGACGGTGCTGGAGCAGAAGGACGCGGTCCTGGACGCGATGCGGGACGTGGTCGACGAGCGCGGCTACACCTTCCTCACCCTCCTCGTCACCGACCTGCTCGAGGAGCACACCGCGGCCCTGTTCGTCGGACGGGAGCAGGAGACGTTCGAGGCGGCCCTGGACGCGACGGTCGAGGACGGGCAGGCCGCGCTGCCGGGCGTGATGTCCCGGAAGAAACAGGTCGTCCCCCCGCTTGAGGACGCGCTCAGCTAGGGCAGCGCTTTTAACGCCTGCCCTCCACTGCCAACGTGTGCGCCGGTAGTCCAGTGGCTAAGACTCCAGCCTCCCACGCTGGCGACCCGGGTTCGAGTCCCGGCCGGCGCACTCTGCGAGTGCTCGTGCCGGCAATCGACCCTCGCAGCACACTTGTGTTCGCGCGGGTGCAAGTCCTCGCCAGCGCATCTCTCACAACGTTTTATTGATGAAGTGCGTTCTGCACGGTAGAGCTACGGTGCAGTGCGGCTCTCTTCCTGACCGCGGCAACCGGTCACGCGCAGCTGTGGTCCTCATCCGGGGCGAAGACGGTGCGGCAGGATTCGCAGCGGCGCTGTTCGGTGAACTCCTCGCCGTGCCGGTCGCAGTCCTCGTGCTGGCAGGTGGTGAGGCCGGCCTCGTAGTCCGCCTCCGGGACGACAGCACCGCACGAGCCCTCGCAGATGTAGACTGTCTCTGCCATACAGGTATGCGGGTGCCGGGCGGATAAAAAGGCATCGGCGGTCAGGCGTCGCCGGCACCGTCGGCGTCGTCCGCGTCCTCCAGGACGAACTCCTCCGCCTTGGTGATGGCCTGACGTGCCGTGCTGTAGTCGTCGGCATCGATGGCGCGCTTCGCATCGTCGAGCGCCTTCAGCACCTTGTCCCGGTTGGGAATGGTCTGGAACCGGTCCAGCAGCTGCATCAGCTCCTGGAGTTCGGCCCGCACCCCAGCCCCACGCGTCCCGTTGCCCCGGAGCCAGACCAGTGCGCCGACACCCAGCAGCACGACCAGCGCCGTCACCGTAAGGATCAGCACGGGGCCGCGCGCCCCCTGCGCCACCATCATGCCGCCAGTGCCGACGACCACGGCGAGCAGGAACAGGATCAGGAGGTATGCGCGGCGCATGTACCCTGTCCGGCTGGCGCCGCCTTTTACGTCTTTCGCCCGGGTCACGGGACAAGCGTCGGCCGGAGCATGCCGTCCTCGATGCGGGCCTCGCCCTCGCCGGCGGCCGCGATGTACGCCCGTTCGTCGTGTGTCTTGCAGTATATCTCGCGGAACACCGGGCCCTCGCGGACGCCATCCTCCTGCAGCTCGCGGAGGTCATCGCCGTCGAAGTTGGTGTATACAACATCATCGAGCGCGAACAGGTCGTCGACGGTGCCCCCGTGCCGGTCCATCACGTCCGGGAGCGTCCGCTCCTCGGCCACGTTCACGGTGTGCGCCCGTGTCGTGATGCCCGGGTCGACGTCGGTGGAGAGGCCGTCCCGCTCCCGCGCCAGCTCCACCGTCTCGGCGCAGTGCGGGCACGCGTACCGCAGCTCATCCTGCTCCCGGAGCGCAGCGTAGTCCTCCTCCGCCTCGGCAGCCGTCCGGCCGTAGGCCGCGTGCACCCGCTCTTGGAACTGCCGGCGGAGCAGCACCGGCTTCCCCATACGCTGGGACATCCGGTACTCCACCCAGTCTAGCCATGCATCGATATCATCCTCCTCCCACGCGTCCATGAACGGTCGCTCATCCTGAGCCGAATCGACCCGGTATGGGGTATCAGCGGCGTCGACCTCGGTCCGGTACATGCACCTGTAGTGGGACAGCGACTATATTAAAAACACCGGCAGTCTGTCGCTACATATCGGTGATACCGTGACAGTTTTTATGGGTCGGGCCTGTACCGCTGTGGTATGGGGCAGTCGGCGGAGGCGGAACGGATCGCGCGCGGCCGCATCGACCTCCTGTTCACGGAGGCGGCGGACGCGTTCGACGACCACCCGGAGCGGGCGCACCGGTACGTCGCGCTCGCGCGGCGGATCGCGATGAAGGTGACGCTCCCGCTGCCGCGGCGGTACCGGGACCGGGTCTGCAGCAGCTGCCACCATCTCCTCGTGCCAGGGTCGAACGCCCGTGTGCGTGTGGACGAGGGCGTGCGGACGGTGACGTGCAAGGACTGCGGGCACGTGATGCGGCACCCGCTCGGCGATGGCGGCTAGAGGACGGCGGGAAGCCGGGCGATGATGAACCCGACAAGGGTGCCGGTGCCGACGACCGGGATGGCCGGGACGAACTCGGTCTCCGGAGCGTGCGTGAACAGGACGACCAGTGCCGCGGCCGCGCCGCCAACCACGAGCAGCCCAGCCCCGAGACCGTGCGTGGCGGCGGTAGCGGTGGCGAACACCGCCGGGACGATGACATCGCCGCCGCCCAGCATGCCCACGCGGCGGCCGCCCGCATCGCTCGCATCATCGCCTGCAGGCTCCTGCGCGGCCGGCTCCATCTCCATATCCTCCATATCTTCGACGGTCGTCCCGCGGCCCTTGTCGTAGGTGAACCCCATGAACGTATCCGTGGCGGCGCCGGCCTTGGCGAGCGCGATCATGTGTTCGCTGAGGTAGACGGCGGCGTAGTCGTATGCGGCGAGGAGGACGAGGAAGACGTAGGCTGCCGGGAGGCTGACGAGGCTACCGATGAGGGCGGCCGCCCCGGCAAAGGGGACCGTGTCGAGCAGGTTGCGGAGCTGCCGCGACCGGACACGGAACCGGGCGGCGAACGTGACCGCCGCCAGCGCGGCGGCGGGGATGCCGGGGAGGAACGCGCTGTAGAGGATGGCGGTGGTGGCGAAGAGGGCGGTGCCGAACCAGAGCTTGATGATGAGGTCGATGCCGTACCGGTAGAGGGCGAGGAGGATGACCGTGGCCGCGGCGATCATGCCGACGAAGTAGACGCCGGCGGCCGGCGCCTGGTACTGTGTCGCGGCGGCCTGCACGGCCGTCTCCTGTGAGAGGCGGGTGCCAGCGAGGAGGCCGAGCACGTTGGTGAACAGGAACAGCGCGGTGAGTGTGGCCGTGGCGGTGTGCCGAGGCATCGCCACGTCCTTGTCAGCGGGGACTGATAAATGGCCGGTACGGCGACCGCGGGATGAACGCGCTTGCGGCGCGTTCCGGCATCGTTAAAAATTTGTGGCGCACATTGCTGCACCGATGCTGGTCTTCTGTACGGGTATC
>CAZAFX010000087.1:3366-4920 GCA_964484895.1 uncultured archaeon
CGCGGGGTGCGGGGAGAAGGAGTACCTGGACGGGTTCACGGAGCTGTGCGAGCAGGAGGGGAAGGACGTCGAGGTGCATCAGCTCGGCGCGAAGATCCTGGAGATCGGGCGGAAGGACTACCCGGACCTTGGCAAGTACGAGATCATGGACTTCCCGGAGTCGACGGTGAACGCGTGGCGGGCGGCGGCGCTGGAGTCGCTGCGCGGTGAGCTGGAGGGGCACGACGAGGACAATGCGGTGCACGTGCTGGATGCGCACGCGTCGTTCTGGATCAAGCGGGGACCGGAGCCTGCAATCAACACGAGCTACCTGAACGAGCTTGACCCGGACGTGTTCGTGCAGATCATCGACTACGAGCCGGACATCCATGACCGGCTGAAGGAAAAGGAGGATTTGCCGGCGGACCGGCGGCTGGGGCTCGAGGAGGTCATCCGGTGGCAGGAGACGGAGCGGTACACGAACCGGATCCTCGCCGACCATATGCGGCGGCCGTTCTATATCATCGCGCGGCAGCATCCGCCGCGGACGCTGTACGATATCGTGTTCCGGCCGGACCGACCGAAGGTGTACCAGAGCTTCCCCATCTCCAACGTGGAGTCTGATGCGGCGATGGACGAGGTGTTCGACCATGTCGACCGGCTGCGGGACCATGCAGCGGTGTTCGACCCGATAGAGATTGATGTCCGGGACTTCGACGATGACCGCATCCAGGAACTGATTAACCACCACACCGTGAAGCGTGACGAGCAGTTCATCCGGCAGAGCGACATGGTTGTCGTCAACTTCCCCGAGATGGTGTACAGCAGTGGTGTGGAGTACGAGATTAACTACGCCTCCCGCATCGGCAAGCCGGTCTGGATTATCAAGCCGGAGGACTACGTCGGGCCGTTCACCGAGTACAACTGCAACCGGGACTTCGACACGTCGGAGGCGTGCATCGATGCGCTCCAGGACTCGTTCGAGGTGGGACGCAGTGGCTGACATCACGGAGGCGGAACTGGCAGCGCTCATCGACCACACCAACCTGTACGCCGACGCCACAATCGGTGACATCGAACAGCTGTGTGCGGAGGCGGCAGAGTACGGGTTCGGCGCGGTCTGCGTCTATCCTGCTGACGTGGCGACCGCCGAACAGGAGCGGGTCGACGACGCGGCGGACTACAACATCTGCGCGGTGGCCGGCGGGTTCCCTCACGGCCGCGTTCCAGCCGCAGAGAAGGCGGCGCAGGCCGAGGCGGTGGTCGAGGCCGGGGCGGACGAGATCGATATGGTGCTCAACCGCGGTCACATCAAGGACGGCTACAGCGACCGGGCGCGGCAGGAGGTCCGGGCAGTCCGGGAGGCGGTGCCGGACGCGACTCTGAAGGTTATCACCGAGAACTGCGACCTGACGGACGCGGAGAAGGTTGACGCGTACCAGGCGGCAATCAATGGCGGCGCCGACTTCCTGAAGACGAGCACCGGGTTCGGCGACCACGGGGCCACGGTGGAGGATGCCGCGCTGATGGCCGAGACCATCGACGGGGCGGACGCGGACGTCGGCATCAAGGCCG
>CAZAFX010000088.1:0-953 GCA_964484895.1 uncultured archaeon
CGGGTCTTCGCCTCGAGAGGGCGAGATGATTGGCCGGACTACACCACCGGGGCGCGGTGCGGTGGTTGGTGCCGAACGCATTTAAATGACGGGCGGCTGTTCACCGCCCGGTGCCGATAGGAACATTCCCTGCCCGCAGGTGTGCAATCACGTCTTCGGCGACCGCGGGGTCCATGAAGGAAGCGTCCGCCAGTGCGCCCACCTGCTCCGCTGCCACGTCGGCGTCACCCGCCAGCGGGATGCCAGCGCTCTCACAGCGATATCGCGCGTCCGTCCAGAACTCCGTCTCGGCCGTCCGAATCCTGTCGTAGAGGCCATCCCGGAAATCCTGGTCCAAGTCGGCCGGGAGGTGGTCGTCCGTCCGTTCCTTCAACGCTGTGAAGATACGGTCCGGGTCGGTGATGCCGACCCTGCGCTCCACGTCCTCGTCGTAGTGAAGGTCGACGAGCGCGTAGAATGGCTGCTTTCTCAGGAGGTTGCCGTTACCGTACCCCGTCACGTGCCTGGTCAGGATTTCCGTAAGGGGGCCGTGGTGCGAGTGCATGTCCTTGACAAGGTGGTCGTGCTCCTGGTAGGTAGCAGTCGCGGTGACTCCGTCCCGCTCAACGACTCGGCCGTACCTGGCCGATTCGTTGACCGGTGTGAGAGGGATTGCAGACTTCAGCGGCGTATCCGGGTCGGTGAACGGGAGCGTCCCGGCGAGCGCGTCCTCAAGCTCCTCGACGGACGCGGCGTCGGTATCGTACGTGGCGTCGAACGCGTCGGCCTCGTACCCCAGCGTCTTCTGGTAGAACGGGGTGCAGCCCCGCGCGTCCGCAATCCGAGCAGTGTCACGGAGCTTCACCCGCTGGCCGCGATTCTCCGCACTCAGCTCCGGATGATATGCTACGCCGCCGTCAACGTCGAACTCGAACCTGTGCATAATTTACCACTTCAAAGAAACAACTAATCAG
>CAZAFX010000088.1:963-2560 GCA_964484895.1 uncultured archaeon
CACCCTTTTATACGTGGCGGCCGCTCTCTTGTCGGTTGCAGGGAGCAGTATCCGCGGGTCAGCCGAACATGCGGCCGTCGGGCTGGTCCGGGGCGGGCTCTGTGATGCCGCCGTTGTACTGGTAGCGGGGGCCGTCGAGGTCGTCGATGCCGGCGTCATCCGGGATCGATGCGTGGACGGTGTCGGTGAGCCAGGGCATGGCCTGGCCGGCGAACGGGAGCGGGGTTTCGACCGTTGTCCCGTCGGCGTCGAGGTAGAGCGTGTAGCTGGTCTCGGGGTCGACCGGCCCCGGGCCGACCGTGACGTCAAGGTATAGGTCGACAGCGGCATCCGCGGCGTCGGCAGCGGC
Source organism: uncultured archaeon (assembly GCA_964484895.1). Lineage (GTDB taxonomy): Archaea > Nanohalarchaeota > Nanosalinia > Nanosalinales > Nanohalalkaliarchaeaceae > CAZAFX01. Next base: position 1,313 of record CAZAFX010000088.1, read on the forward strand.
GAGCGGGAGCGACGCCCAGTCGAGGACGTCAGGCTCCGCTGGCCCGTCGCCGAGGCCGTGCGGGTAGTATGCGGCGAACGGGACAAGGCCGCTGTAGTCCTCGTCCGCGAGCAGGTCCTGCGCGTCGATCCCGACCTGCGCCGCGGTGATGGTGCCGTGCTCCGGCTCGAACCCGAGGTGGAGGCTGTCCTCGCCGTCGGTGAGGCGGATGGCCTGATTGATGCCGCGCTGCGTCGCCGTGCTGTGCCAGCCATCGTAGGTGAGCGCGGTGTCGAACCGGTCACGATCAAGGTCCGCCGTATCCGGGTCAACCGGCCCGATATCGGCCGTGCGGCGGGCGTCGAGGCGGCGGACACGGAACTGGTCGGGGAACTCACGCTCGAGCCGCTCGTCGTCCATGAGCAGTTCCGTATCGATCTGGATATCGCCCGGAGCGTGCACCGCGGCCATGGTGATGGCGTCGATGGGGCGGGCGTGGTAGGTGTCGTCACCGATATCGACGGCGGCGTCGTGGTACGAGAGCTGCGGCTCGCCGTCGTGGTGCGGTGCGTCGTCCGGCGGGTGGTCGACCGTCACCGTCGGGTCATCGGCGGCGTCGAGCAGCACCGCGGCCGTGGCGGTGTAGGGTCCCGGGTCGGCTCCGGTGTATGCGGTGTCGGCGCGTTCATCGCGGAGAGATAGCCGTCGTCGGTCTCGTAGCAGACCACGTTCGAGCCGCCATCCCCGGAGTCGAACATGAGGAAGCCGGTCGGCGACGCGTATCCGTCGGTCATGTTGTCATCATTGGAGAACAACTTTAAACCGGTCAGGGTGATTAGCCGATGTAGCCGTGGGCGTCCTCGTCGGACTCCGCGTCGGTGTCGTCCCGGTCGGGCAGCTCGATTTCGCCGAACTTGTCCTCGTACTGCTCGATGTTCTCCTTGAGGAGGCGGAGGAGCGCCTTCGCCATCTGGGGCTGCATCACGACCGGGGTGTGCTCGGTGATGATGGTATGCTGGGAGTCGCCCTCCGTCTGGTCGAACCGGGGCGCGGTCAGCTTGAAGTCGAGGATCATCTTGCCCTCGTTGTGCATGATGGTGATGCCGTCGGTGAAGAACGCATCACCGTGGTCGGCCGTGAACGCCTTGTCGGTCGGCATGCGGCAGGCCGGGCGTCCAACATTTAAATGGGCGGTGGGGAGGGGAACCGTTTAAACCCGCCGTTCCCCGCCCCACGGCGATCGCCGGGCTCGTGGGCTCCGTCGCCGTC
>CAZAFX010000088.1:2570-3965 GCA_964484895.1 uncultured archaeon
ACCGATTTAAACCAGCGGTGCCCGTCACAAGGTATGGACGTCACCGTCTACACGACGCCGACGTGCCCGTGGTGCAAGAAGACGAAGGCGTTCTTGGACGACAACGATGTCGACTACGAGGAGCTGGACGTGGCAAGCGACCAGGACGCGGCGAAGGAGATGATCGAGAAGACCGGGCAGCGCGGCGTCCCGGTGACCGTCATCCGGGACGGCGACGAGGAGGAGGTCGTCGTCGGCTTCGACGAGGACGCGCTGGCCGCTGCCGTGGAGGGGTAACATGACGGACTGCGAGCTGTGCGCCGTCAGCTTCCGGTCCGCGGAGGCGCTCCGGGACCACATGCAGCAGCACCTCGACCTTGCGGTCGGCGGCACGCTGTTCGAGTGCGGGAACTGCCGGCGGAGCTTCTTCACGCGCGCGGATCTGTCGCGGCACGGCGACCTGTTCCACCGACGGCAGTGACCCGGTGCAGGGGACAGTTTGAAAACGACGGGGACCCATACACAGGGTATGGACGACGACGAGGCGGACCGGGTCGCCGCGGCGTTCGACGAACTGGCGCGCGACCTCGAGGAGCTTGCGGAGGACGCGCTTGAGACCGAGCTCCGGCACGACCCGGCGGCCATCGACGACGCGACCCCGCCGTGACCCCGCGGTTTTAAGGCGGCGCGGCATCACCCTGTATGCATGGTGCTCGCCTGGGTCTACGGGGCGGCGATTGCTATCGTGCATTTCATCGGGGAGGAGCTGGATGACGTGCCGCTGATGCACCGGCCGCAGGTGGCGCCGTTCGCCACCGGGGTCACGGTCGCGTACGTGTTCCTTGCGCTGCTGCCGGAGCACCATGGCGGCGTCGCGCACCTTGGCGAGTTCGGCTACCTGTTCGGGCTCGCCGGCTTCTCCGGCATCCACCTGACGAAGAAGCATTTCCAGCGGAGCGACCGGCACTACGACGAACTGCTGCACGACTACAAGGAGATGCACTCCGTCTTCCTGTTTCTCTACTACACCGCCATCGGCATCCTGCTGCACACCCTGGTCGCCCGCTCCACGGTGGCCGGGACGCTGCTGTTCGTCCCCGTCCTGCTCCACACCGCCATCAGCAGCCTCTCCCTCACGGAGCTGCACGAGGACGTGCTCGACGTCCTCTGGGTCAAGGCCGCGATCTCGCTCGCCGTCCTCGGTGGCGTCGCCATCGGCGCGCTCGACCTCCTCTCCATGAAGGCGTTCCACGCGGTCCTCGGCCTGGTCACCGGCATGTTCCTCTACGTCGTCATCCACGACGCCATGCCCCGCGGCCGCGACACCGCACCGATGAGCTACCTGGCCGGCACCGTCCTCTACGCTGCAGTCATCGCCGCGACGTGGCTGGTGTGATTCACAGGACTGGCCTACTT
>CAZAFX010000088.1:3975-4733 GCA_964484895.1 uncultured archaeon
TGATCTCGTCCGGCCGGAAGCCGACCACGGCGGTATCGCCCACGAGCGTCTGCGGCACTCCCTGCTGGCCTGTCCGCTGCAGCATCCGCCGCGCCTGCTCCCGGTCCTCTGACACGTCGTGCTCCTCGTAGTCCACACCCTGCTCGTCCAGCCACCGCTTCAGCTTGGTGCAGTACGGGCAGGTCGGCGTGGTGAAGACCTCGACCTGCGGCGTTTCCCCCTGTTCCTGCAGCTCCGCGACCTTCTCCTCTTTCAACGCGTCTATCTCGCCTCCCATCCTAATCACGTGTAAACTTGTGTAACTATTAAACACAAACTATTTATAGGTCGGGGCCACGCACTTAAGAGCCTTCGCGAGGGACACGGTACCATGGCGCAGGACAGCTACGAGCTGGTCATCGTCGGCGGCGGCCCTGCCGGCTGCAGCGCCGCCGTGTATGCGGCACGGAGCCGCATCGACACGCTGCTGGTCACCGAGGATTTCGGCGGGCAGCTGCTGCTGACGGACTCGGTGGAGAACTACCTCGGGTTCCCGCATGAGTCTGGAACTGGACTGTCGGAGCGGTACGAGGAGCATGTGAAGGACTACGACGAGATGGTGGACGTGGAGCGGGCGCATGTGGAGCAGGTGCACGACGGGGACGACGGGTTCACGGTGGAGACGGATGCCGGCGACTTCACGGCGGACGCGGTCATCGTCGCGACCGGGACCACGGCACGGCGGCTTGACGTGCCAGGAGAGGAGGAGCTGCGGAACC
>CAZAFX010000089.1:0-2164 GCA_964484895.1 uncultured archaeon
GCAGCGCGTCGAGCGGATGGAGAACGAGCAGGCGACCGCCGCCGAGGCCGACTACATCGGCTAGATCAGCGGGTCGTGACGACCGGGTCGTCCAGCACCAGGACGGTGTGTTCCTCCTGCGCGACGAGGCCGCCGTCCGCCTCCTTGAGCACGTCGTAGCTGTGGAACGCGCCGCCGTTGACGAGGGTGCGGAGCGCCATGCCCAGCCGCGGCGCCGGCACGGACTCGCACCAGCGCGGGGTGAACGGGAGATTGCGGAACCGGTCCTTCGCCTCGCCCAGCACCTTGCGGGCGGTACGGTCGCGGACAGTGCCGTCGTCCACGCGGTAGATGTTGCCGGGGCCGCCATCCTTCACCCGGCCGGCACCGGTCGTGGCGAACGGCTCGATGGCGACGGCGTCACCCGCCTGCAGCGTCGCGTCGCTGTCCGTCGCGACGTTCGGGATGGTATCGCCTGTGTGCTGCACGTACTGTGCGAGGCCGTGTCCGGACAGGTTCCGGATGGGCTTGTACCCGGCACCCTCGATGGCGTCCTGGATGGCCGCGCCGAGCTCGCCGACGCGGACGCCCGGCTCCACCAGATCGAGGGCAGCGTCCAGCGCGGCCTGCGCCGCGTCCACCAGCTCCCGGTGCTGGCCGGACAGGTCGACGGTGGTGGCGGTGTCGCCGATGAAGCCGTCGACGTGGACGCCGACGTCCACGTTAACGACCCGGCCGTCCTGCAGCGTCAGGTCGTCGTCCAGCCCCGGCGTGTAATGGGCGGCGACATCGTCCACCGAGACGTTGACAGGGAACGCGGGCTGCGCGCCCTCGTCCCGGATGAACGCTTCAACCGCCTCGACCAGCGCCGTCGCGGAAGCGCCGGGTTCGACCATCCCAGCGGCCTTCTCCCGGGCCTCGCGGGCGATGCGCCCTGCCTCGACGTACTTGTCGCGGACGGACTCGTCCATGGATGCGGCGGGCCGTGGGAGGCTTTTATGCGCTCCGGTCAGCCGTCGACGGTGGTGCCGGACCAGTAGAGGTGCATGGCGACGGTGTCGCCCGGGCGGATGTCGTGGTCGTCCCGGAGGTGGGCGGGGACGGTGAGGTAGTTGTCCGCGGTGACTGTGGCGTCGAACCAGACGTACCGGTTCGCGCCGACCCGTTCGTCCTGGAGGGCGGGCGGGAAGCAGTGGACGTGGTAGTCGTCGCCCGGCTCGATGTCCGGCCACGCGCCTTGGTCGCGCTCGGCCGCCGGCACGACGACCTGTCCGGCCTGCGTCACGTCCGCCCGGTAGGTCGCCTTCGGGCGCCGGTCGTCGTACCGGGGGCGCGGCATGTGGTCGACCGTCCGGTCGTCCTCCCCGTCGAGGAACCGTCGGACCGCGTCCGCACCCGCAGCGAGCAGGTCCATGCGTGTGTACAGGTGACGGACGGGTTTAAACGTGCCGGTCAGTAGACGGCCTCCCGGATCTCCTGGCGGAGGTCGTCGAACCGTGAGAGGTGCTGCCGGCGGTCGTCGCGCGCGTCCTGCAGCTTGGCGTCGAAGCCGTCGATGTGGGCGGGCGGGTACAGGTCGTCGACGGCCGCGCCCGGGACCGCGTCCGGCAGGGCGAGGTCGAGGCGGTCGTCGTGGTGCCAGTCGATGGCGCCGCGGGCGAGCGCTTCCAGGATGGCCGTCGAGTGATGCACCTCGATGGCGGGGCCGTCCGTGCCGAGGCGGCCGGTGTTCATCAGGTGGCAGTCGATGTCGTTGCCCCGGACGAGGTCGTGGAACCGGTTGCCCTCCTCCCCCTTGCTGCCGATGATGAACGGGTTGGTGCCGACGACGCGGACCGGTTCGCCGGCCTTCTCCGGGTCGCCGGCGGAAGTCTGCACGGACTCGCCGAGCATGAACGCCGCCGCGGCCTGTGCGTGGGTCAGCCGGGCGACCGGCGGGGTGAGCGGGTGGCGGGTGATGAACACGATCTGGTCCACGGTGTCGAGGTCGATGCTGTCCGCGGCCGAGGCGAGGTCGGTGCGGCGGACGATGGCGCGGCCGTTCCGGGTCAGCGTGTCGTCGAAGAAGTCAACCGTACCGTCCTCGTCGACCGCCACGTTCTCCATGACCGTGCGCTCCCGCGTGGCGGCGCCGTACAGCTCCGGCTGCTCCTCCGCGGTGAGGCCGTGGGTCTTGATGTAGAGG
>CAZAFX010000089.1:2174-4667 GCA_964484895.1 uncultured archaeon
CGGCCGCGGCGCCGTCCGGGGTCAGGGCGCAGATGTCGTCCTGGAGCATGACCGCATCCTCCGGTGGCTCAAGGCCGAGGCCGTGGCTGGTGAGCGTGGTCTTGCCGGTGGCGGACAGGCCGAGGAACAGCTGGCCCACGTCCCTGTCAGGCTCCGACAGGTGGACGCGCTTCGCCCCGGCGTGGAGGCCGAGGCCGCCCTGCTGTTTTGCATGGTAGAGGAACAGGCGGAGGAACGACATCTTCGCCTCGCCCGTGTAGTCCGACCCCAGCGCGTACGTCACGCCGTCGTCCGGGAACACGCGGATCATCGTCTTGTCCCAGTCCGGGAGCTGGACCGTGCGGAAGTCCGGTTCCGCCTCCGCCGCCGGCTCCAGGAGCTGGTGCCAGCCCAGTGCGATGCGGGCGTGCGGCGCCGGGACGTAGTACCGGCAGATGTATGCGTGGTCGGGATGCCGCCCCATCCGTCTGTCCATACAGACCAGTTCGCGGTCATCCATCCATGCGCGGGCCCGTTCGATATGCTCCCTGTCGTCCGCGTCAATATCGTGGTCGACGGCGTTCTTCGTCCTGTCGGCGCTCCGGGAGCGCACCTCGGTCACGTAGGACGGACTGCCGAACTCCGTCGTCGTCTCGAGGTGGCGGGAGCGCCGCCGCATCTCGTCGAACGACGGGTTGTATACGACGTTGTTAGCGTCCGGGCCGGGGAACTCATGCATCCTGCATCGCCCCCACGATGGCGTCCGTCATCTCCGCGGTCGTGGCGTCGCCGCCGAGGTCCGGCGTGACCGGGCCGTCCCGGAGCACCGCCTCGATGCCGGCCCGGACCCGGTCGGCACTGTCCGGATCCCCGATGTGGTCAAGGAGCATGGCCGCGGACCGGCAGAGCGCCGTCGGGTTGGCGCGGCCCGTGCCCGCGATGTCCGGTGCGGTACCGTGGACGGTGGCGAAGACCGCGGCGTCGTCACCGCGGTTGACCGAGGGTGCGACGCCGATGCCGCCGACCAGGCCGGCGGTCAGGTCGGAGAGGATGTCGCCGTAGATGTTCTGGGTGACGACGACGCCGTACCGCTCCGGCTCCAGCACAAGCTGCTGCGCCATGTTGTCCACGAGCACGTGCTCGTAGTCGACGTCGTAGTCCTCCGCCACCTGCGCCGCGACGTCCATGAACATGCCGTCGGTCGCCTTCATGATGTTCGCCTTGTCCACCGCCGTCACCCGGTCGTATCCCTCCCGTTCCGCCAGCTCGAAGCCGTGCCGGACGATGCGCTCCGCACCGGTCCGGGAGATGGGCTTGACGCTGTACGACGTGTCCTCCGCCGTCTCGTGGCCGTGGTCGGCGAGGAACTCGCGGAACGCGGCCGCGTCCGAGTCGGGGCCGAACTCGATGCCGGCGTACAGGTCCTCCAGGTTCTCCCGCACCACGACGAGGTCGATGTCCTCCGGTGCGGTGAGGCGGGAGGGGATGCCATCAAGGTACCGGCACGGCCGCACGTTCGCGTACAGGTCGAGCCGCTTGCGGAGCGCGACGTTGACGCTGCGGAACCCGGACCCGATGGGCGTCGTGACCGGCCCCTTCAGCGCCAGGCCGGCGTCCCGCACCGCGTCCACGGTCTCCGCCGGGAGCGGGGTGTCGTACCGGTCGATGGCGTCCTGCCCCATCACCGCCTCCTCGAACCGGAGGTCCGCCGCGGATGCGTCCAGCACGCGGCGGGCGGCCGCGACCACCTCCGGGCCGATGCCGTCGCCGGGGATGGTGACGACCCGGGTCATAGCAGGTCCGGCACCTTCGCGCAGAGCTCCTGCAGCTTTTCCGCGGAGTCGCCGAACGCCGCCGCTTCATCCTCGTCCAGCTCCCACTCCACGATGCGTTCGATGCCGCCGCTGCCGAGGACGCAGGGCACGCCGATGGAGACATCGCTGTAGCCGTACTCGCCGTCCAGTACCGCGGAGCACGGGTACACCGTCCGTGCGTCCCGCAGGATGGCGGTGATGAGCTCGGCGACGCCGCGGGTCGGCGCCCACTGGGTCGCGCCCTTCCGGCTGATGACGTCCATGGCAGACTGCTGCATCCGTTCCGTGAGGTTGTCACGGTCCGCGGCCGGCACGTCGCGCGGGTGGCCGTCGACCCGGACCTTGGAGAAGACCGGGACCTGGCTGTCGCCGTGCTCACCGATGACGAAGCCCGACACGCGGCGCGGCGACACGTCGAAGTAGTCACCGAGCACGTACCGCATCCGCGCGGAGTCGAGCCAGCCACCGAACCCGACGAACCGGGACCGGTCGTAGTCCGCCACCACCGACTCGGTATAGTTGATGACGTCCATCGGGTTGGTGGTGGTGACGAACACCGCGTCGTCCCCGAACGCGTTGTCGTGTATGGCCTCCATCACGCCGGCGTTCGCCTCCAGCAGGTCCGTCCGGGTCATCCCCTCCTTCCGTGGCTTCCCGGCCGTGACGCAGACCACGTCCGACCCCTCGGCCGCGTCGTAGC
>CAZAFX010000090.1:0-490 GCA_964484895.1 uncultured archaeon
CTGGCGAGGTCGGACGCGGACAGGTTGCCGCGGACATCCTTCACCGCCTCTGAGAGGTTCCCGAACAGCGGGAAGAACCGGTTCCCGGGGGAGAACCAGTCCTGTTGCGGGGACATGGAGACGGTGGCGTTGCCGGTCACACCGACGCACTTGATGTGGGGCGGCGTCTCCGCGTCCGCGGAGAAGTTGAGCCCGGCGACACCGTCGTACACCCCGTTCCGTCCTGCCGCGGTGATGCGGTGGGGGATCGTGCCACTGAGGACCCAGCAGATAGAGCCACGGCGGTTGGTGTCGAGGTACCATTGCTCCAGATTCTGTGCGGCCTGTTCCACAACGAGGCTGGTAATATACCCCTCTTCCGGGAACGCCTCGGACTTCTCCCAAGGAGATGTCCCAGCGGCGCTCTGCCCGAGCTGGTAGGTCGTCTGGTAGAACGACCAGTTCACGGCATCGTCGATGTAGTGGCCGTCGATCTGCTCCGCCGTCATCC
>CAZAFX010000090.1:500-2599 GCA_964484895.1 uncultured archaeon
GTCCGGGAGGTGAACGCGTTCTCCGCCATGATAGAGTTCACGTAGCTGGGGAGGGCGACCGCCATCCCGATGACGAGCGAGCCGACGAGGAACGGCAGGATGATGATGATGACCGATGGGAACCCTGTCCGTTTCATCGGGTCCAGATCACCCCTCCGCTGATACCGTCCACCGTGACCGCAAGCCGGGCCGGCCGGCCGCCAGGTACGGCTACCAGTCCCTCGTAGAAGGTCGGGCCCTGCGAATAGGTGAGTTCCTCGGCAGGGGCTGATAGCAGGACGATGCGCTCGCCGGACGGCGGGTACTGCAGCGTCACGTTGTACGGACGATCTCCTGGGATGACATCGGTGACGGCCGCCTCCATGCTGCTCCGGAGCGCCGTGGTGGAGACGCCGCTGCAGTCGTCCGGCGGGTTCGGCTCCTGCGTGCACCGGATATACCGTTGAATCTCTGCCTCCACCGTCGGCTGCGAACCGGTGGACGGGTGCAGGAGGAGGTGGCGCGGTACGTTGCCCGTGGCCCGGATGTCTCGGACACCGCGCAGCAACAGGTCGACAGCTGTTGTATCCTCCCCGAACAGTTCCTGGTATCCTTTCATAAAGGTCCCGAAACCTGCGGCACACGCTGGTTTCCGAGCGATGCCCCCCACCACAGGTATCTTCCCAGCGCCAAACCGGAACAGGGTGCAGCCGCCCCCACCAGCAATCAGGGCCTCTGGTGATGGTGCCCGCGCCTGGATGATGAGGATGATCGTCACCAGCAGCGCCATGTAGATGACGAGCGGCTGGTGGAACGGTGAGGTGAACGATGTCGACATCGAACCGGTGCGAGCATCCTCTCCCATGGTATCAGTCCAACCAGCCGACGCGGAGCGTCGTGTTCCGGTACGTGTTTGTAGCGGTATCGTATATCTTGACCGGGTAGCTGTGGGTGAGCTGGGCCGTGCCCTGCACAGTGGCGCTCACCTCGGTTGTGCCGTCCTCCAACCGGGTTATACTCCACGTTGTCGTCCCACCGTCGAACACGTCGAACTGGAGGTACGTGACGCCGACCGGGTTCAGGCAGCGGAAGTCCCCGGCCACGACGGAGCTGTTGTAGAAGACGGCCCGCGAGCGGGTGGCGCAGGGCGCCTCCATCACCTCCTCACCGATAGCGTTACGCCCGTACATGTTGTCCCCGACTACCGACACCTGGCCGGCGATCACCTGCGTGTAGATGATGCCGATGACAAGCATATACGTGACGCCTACCCCGGTGACGGTCAGCGGGATAGCCGCCACGACGCCGGACCGCTGGCTCATGAGACACCACGCTCCTCCTGACTCCGTTCCTCGATGGTTTCACGGGCAGTCTCGACCGATACGGTGCGTTCCAGCGACGTGCTGGCGGCGCTATGGTCGACCGATGCGGACACGGTCACGTCACCGGCGGCTGATGGCGTGAAGACGCCGGCGAGGCGGGCGTGCTGCACCTCTCCGGTGCAGTCGACCGTCCGCGACTCCGTGCGGTCCGGGAGCGACAGCTCCAGCCTCGCGGTGCCGCCGGCCGGACACCGCCACGAGGCTGCGACCATGCACCCGACGCGCAGCGTCTGGATGGCGGCGTCGGGGCAGGAGAACCGGTTGATATCGACGAATGTGGAGGCGACACCGCGGCCGGCGCACTGGCCGGACGAGTAGTAGTGCTGGTGGAACCGTTCATCGGTGAACACGCTGTTGTCGCACCAGTACCCCCACGCCGGGGTCTCGACGCTGCTACCGCCATCCTGCCGGGCAGGCTGGTACGAGCAGGCGTGCTCGTTCCCGCATGACGGCGGCGTACTGCACGACCCCTCCGATATGTGGACGTGCATCCCGTTCTTCTCCAGGCAGAGTGACCGCCCATCCATGTTGGCGGCCGACGTGTACGTGAACCGCTGCGGCAGGCCTATCGTGTTGCTGTCCGACGGATCTGCCCCCGGGTTCCGCATGAGCGACAGTGACGTGTCATCGACCGTAATCTCGGGATACCGGTTGTTGAACGCGACGCTGACGGCGCCGCTCCCCTCTCCCACCATGTTCAGTACGCCGTTCCGCGCCCGGACCATGTCAGCATGCTGG
>CAZAFX010000090.1:2703-3448 GCA_964484895.1 uncultured archaeon
GGCAACGATCATGCCAGCGATATCTCCGATGCTGCCGAACCCGGCGATGGTGACACCCCCCACCATCAGGGAGCCGATGACGAAGATGAGCGTCTCCATCCCGAAGCCTTTCCGCATCACGACCCCTCCGGTTTCTGCTTGAGTTGCGCCCGGCCGTCCTGGTGGAACACCTGCACGCCGACCTCGCCGCCCCCGATCTCACCGCCCGGACTGCATCCCGCCTCTCCCGCCCGCTGCGTGCAGATAACGACGCTATCGCAGTCACCGAACGGCCTAACAGCGGTTTTATCCTCCCCTGCCACCTCACCGACATACCGGCCGTCCTCGATACGGATACTGTCAAGCGCATCGAACGTGAACGGGCCGATATCCTTCCGGACAGTCCGTCCATGCCGGCAGACGCTGTCGACCTCTGCCTTGAGTTTGCTGAGTTCGCCCTCCGCCTCGGATGGACCGATCTCCCCCGGATCGACCCCGAGGAACAGGATAGCGAACACCGCTGCGATGGCGAGCAGTTCACCCACCGTCACCAGCGTCCGCATCTCGATGCCGGTCCGCGCCCGCGACACGTGGTGCCCTGCCATCTGTCAGCACCCGCCGACAGCCGGTATAATGGGGGTGCAGGCGGTGCCGGCCAGGATGCGCGCATACGGGTGCCGCGGTGCGAGGCTATCGCTGCTATCGCTGCTGCCGCCGGTGATCATCTCGATGGCGCGGTCCGTGGCGCTCTGAATCTGTTCCTTGA
>CAZAFX010000090.1:3458-4637 GCA_964484895.1 uncultured archaeon
ACGACGAGGAGGATGCTGATGAAGAGTACGCCGACGATCAGCATCGGTCCCCGTTCAAGTGCCTGGCCACGGCGCCTCATAGGAGCCCCCCCATCACGGTATCGACAAGCGTGTTTACCTTGTCCGGGATGCTGAACAGGAGTTCCCGGCCGATGGTCAGGAGGAACGCGACGACGATAAGCCCGAGGATGACCAGTGCGAGGTACCGGATGCCGCCCTCGAACTGACCGGTACGATATCCTGCCCGGGTGTGTGCCGCGCCCACGGCACTGGTATACCACGTCCAGCTTAAAAGAGTTCACGTCAGAACAGGCCGATACCCGTGGCGTTACCGGGCCCGTCGTCCACCCGGTCCGACCCGATGAACACCGCGAGCGACGGGTTCCCGCGGCCGGTGGCGTTCGGCACGGCCACGTCGATGGTGAAGACCTCGCCGCGGCGGACGAAGCTCCCGTTCTGCACCGTCAGCGACCCGGGCGTGCCGGCCGTGGCGACCGGACGGCCAATCGCCTCCCGCAGCTCCGCGTCCACGATGAACCGGACGATGAACGCGTCGTCGTACCGAGGGACCGCCATCCACTCCATCACCCCGTTCCCGGACGCGATACGGGAACTGAGCGTGACGAGGCGGTGGTCGGTCCGGTTGCGGAGTTCTGCACCGAACCGGGCGCCGTCCAGCAGGCCGAACGGCGACAGCCGCGTCTCCAGCCGCGGATGCTCGAAGTAGAAGTACCCGCCGTGGTCGTAGTACACTGCATCGTTCCCCGACGCCGCGTAGACGTCAACCGTCGTTCCGGGCTGTTCCCGGCCCCCGTCCGTCTGCGCCGTGCCGGCATAGAACGCGGCCGCGCCGCCAGCCGCCACGACCACGGCTGCGGCGAGGACGGCGTAGCGCGACATCGCGGGTATCACCGGCGATCACCTACTCCGAGTACGGCCACGGGTTCTGCAGGTCGTTGCTCAACTTTTGCTCGTACATCACGATCCCACCGGACACTAACATCTCCGCGACGACGCCACCGCCCGGCGGAGTGACCGCCTCCGCCACGACCGCGACCCCGTTCTCTAGCGGAAGGGCGATACTGTAGAACAGGTAGTACTTGCCCTCGTCACCCTCCAGCGGATCGTTCCCGTAGCAGTAGTTCGCCCCGTCTGGCAGGCCCTCAACCTCGCTGGCAT
>CAZAFX010000091.1:0-1657 GCA_964484895.1 uncultured archaeon
GACCCGTTCACGGGGGAGACAGAGCGGTATATGACCGTGGGACTGAACTCCGACCTGGCCGCGGAGGCGTTCGAGCGGAAGCGGCTGAACCTGGTGCTGGTGCTGGACGTGTCCGGGTCGATGGGGTCGGCGTTCGACGAGTACTACTACGACCGGTTCGGCAACCGGCGGGAGGTGCAGAACTATACCGGGGAGACGAAGATCCGGGCGGCGACCGCGTCCCTGGCCGCGCTGACCACGCACCTGCGGCCGGGGGACCGGCTGGGCGTGGTGCTGTTCAACGGTGAGGCGTCCGTGGCCAAGCCGCTGAATCCCGTGGAGGAGACCGATATGGGGGCGATCCGGCAGCATATGCGGGAGCTGCGGGCCGGAGGTGGGACCAACATGGCGGCCGGGATGCGGGAGGCGTCGGCGATGCTGGACCAGGTGGAGGATGCGGACCCGGAGACGTACGAGAACCGGATCGTGTTCCTGACCGATGCCATGCCGAACATGGGCGCCACGTCGGATGACGGCCTCCTGGGGATGATGGAGGACAACGCCGACCGGGGCGTCCACACCAGCTTCGTCGGGATGGGGGTGGACTTCAACACCGACCTGGTTGACCGGATCACCGCGGTGCGTGGCGCGAACAGCTTCGCCGTCCACTCCAGCCGGCAGTTCCGGGAGCGGATGGACGACCAGTTCAAGTACATGGTGACCCCGCTCGTCTTCAACCTCACCATGCGGCTGCGGTCCGACAGCTACGACCTGCAGAAGGTGTACGGGTCGACCGCGGCCGAGGAAGCGACCGACACCGTTATGCGGGTCACCACGCTGTTCCCGTCGCCCACCCGGGGTGGAGAGACCCGGGGCGGTGTCGTCCTCACCAAGCTCAACCGGACCGGGAGCGGCGACCAGCTGGAGCTGGCGGTGCAATACGAGACGCGGACCGGGGAGACCCGGAGCAGCAGCCGGTCCGTCAGCTTCCCCGAGGACAGGTCGACGCCCTACTACGCCAACAGCGGGGTGCGGAAGGCCGTGGTGCTCGCGCGGTACGCCTCCCTGATGAAGCAGTGGATCGTGTACGAGCAGGACCGGGCCGGCGGCGACCCGCCAGCGGCGGCCGTGAAGCAGGCGAACCGGTCCGATCTCGAGCCGCCGACCGTGGCGCTGGGGGAGTGGGAGCGCCAGTCAACCCCGCTCCGGGTATCAGACCGGTACGCCGACCGGTTCCGCCGGTTCGCGGCGTACATGCAGGATGAGATGGCGGCGATCGGGGACGATACGCTGCAGCAGGAGCTTGACCTGCTGCAGCAGCTGCAGGACGTGCATCAGGATGGCAAGAACTGATTTAAGCCCGGTGTCCACAGGTGCCGGCATGCGGCGCAGCGGCTGGCTGTGGGTGGGAGCGGCCCTCATGGTGCTTGCCGGAGTTGGTGGTGCGACGCCGCCGAAGGAGATACAGCTGCCCGTGGTGCACGTGCCCTGTGCGGGGACCGTGCCCGGTGACGGCTACGTGCGGGCGAACACATCCGTGTGCGGCGTGCAGGTGCCGGTCTGGCCGGCGCGGGTGCAGGCGGATGCGCGGCTGCTCAAGATCGTCGGAGGCTCGATCGGCCAGACGATCCGCATTCATCACCTCGTTCAGACGGAGAAGGAGAAGCTGCTCGACGAG
>CAZAFX010000091.1:1667-4602 GCA_964484895.1 uncultured archaeon
GCTGCCGGCCGGGCACGGGGCATCGCACTACGTCCATGCAGGGATGATCGGTGACCGGGGGCAGCTGGTGCAGCGGGCCGCCACCAGGGCCGGGCCGTGCCACGACGCGTCCGTGGAGCGGGACGGTGACTGGTACCGGCTGTCCACGCGGCGGAGCGGCGGGTGGCTGTGTGCCTACCGGGGGATGGGGAGTGCGCACCTGCTGCATGCGCCCGGCCGGTATCTGGAGATGCGGTTCCGGCTCAGTCTGCCGGGCGCGCCGCGGCGGGAGACGGCGGTGGAGCGGAACGGGTCCGGGGAGGAGCGGTAGGCGTGCGGCGGGACGCGGTGCGGGCGGTGCTGCGACCGCGGGCCGCGACCGTGGTGGCGGCGCTCGCCGGGTTCAGTGCCGCGTCGCAGCTGCTGGATGCCGTGTCGGCGGTGGACCGGCTCGGGGCGCCATTCGCGGTGTGGCAGCATGCCGTGTCGACGCCGCCGCTGGAGTGCATGGAGCCCGCGCTGGTGTGCATGGGACGGGGGGAGTGGATGCCCGTCGCGCTGGTGGTGGATCTTGTCCTGTGGTACGTGGTGGCCGCCGGGGTGCTGTGGGCGGTGCGGCAGCGCGCCGTCGGTACCCGGGTGCGGACCGCGGCGTGGGCGGCGGCCGGGCTGGTGCTGTCGTCGCATCTGGTGAACATGGTGGTGACCGACACCGTGTCCGTGGGGGCGCCGCTGGCCGTGCCGCTGCGGCTGTCGTGTGCGGCGCCGCTGTTCGGTGCCGGACGGTGCGGGCTGTCACCGCTGCTCGGGATGGTGTTCGTGGCCGTGGACGTGGCGGTGTGGCTGGTGGCGGCAGCAGTCGGGCTGCACGTGGCGCGGCAGCTGGATGCTGACGAGGTCAGAGGGGGAGCGGCGGCCGGCTGACGAGGGTGACGCCAAGGACGATGCCGGCGGCGGCGAGGAACTTGGTACGGAACGCGACGTCGCCGACCGCGACGTCCGCGCGGCCGAGGCGGACCAGGAGCCAGACGCCGAGGACCGTGACCGCCGTCTGGGTGGCGACCAGGGATGCGGCGATACTGACCGGGACCGTGCTGAGGGATGTGAAGAATGCGGTGAGACCGGCGACCCAGAGCAGGGTGCGGGTGGCGATGGCGCGGAGGGCCGGTCGGGTCATGTTGGCGGTGACCGTGTCCGGGGCGGTGCGGTAGCGGTGGGCGAGGCCGACGGCGCCGCCGACGCCCATGCCGATGCCGGCGAGGGCGAGGAACGCCGCCGGCGAGCTGCGGGTGACCACGTACTTCGAGACGACGTCGATGGCCGCGACCACAGCGGCGAAGGCAGCGCCGTACCGGGCCGTGGTACGGAGCTGGAGGCGGCCGTCGATGCGGCTGATGGAGAGGAGGAGGGTGGCGCCGACGACCGCGGCGATGCCGACGTACTGGACCGGTGCGAGGAGCTCGCCGAGGAGCGCGGCCGCGGCCAGGACGACGAGCGCGGGCTTGGTGTTGAGGAAGACGATCATCGTGGACGGGTCGCCGGTACGGACGCCCGTGAAATAGATGAGGGCCGAGGCGATGTAGAGGAGGCCGGCCGCAAGTGCGACGGCCGTGACCTGCGGTGCCGGGACCGTGACGCCCGGGAGGAGGAGGGCCGGGGCGACGAGGAGGCAGATGAGGATGCGGGATGTGTACGTGAGGAACCGGGCGTCCTGGACGTGGCGGAACACCACGACCTTGTCGTAGACGGCGTACGCGCCCAGGAGGACGGCTGCAAGGAGGACGAACCCGATCCCGGAAAGTGGCATCACGGCACTACTGGGGCGGTGATGCTAAAAAGGCTGGGTCCCCGGCGGGGCGGCGACCGCCTCCGCCGGAAACCATACACACGTTTATGTTACTGCCGACCAGTTAGAAATCGTTAAAAGTGTGCGGCGAGGTGGCCGGTGCATGTCCGACGCCGTCGATGGTGCGGTCGGTGCCGTGCTGGCCGCCCACGGCGACACGATCGAGGACCGGCTGGCTGACGAGTACGGGGAGGCCGTCGCGGTCACCGCCCGGTACGACGGCCAGGGATACGGGGAACTGGAGGAGCTTGCCGCCGCGCTGGACGGTGATGCCGGGGCGGTGGCGGCCGTGGACTACGACGATGCCCGGTCGCTGGCCGGGGACGCCGACGGGGTCTACCGGGAGGTGCTGGCCGGGGGCGGGGACGTGCACGCGTGGGCGCCCGTCGAGGGCACGGCGCCCGTGGCGCGGATGGCGGCCGCGGCGGACTGGCGGCCCGATCAGGTGGCGCAGGGCGAGGGTGTCGGCCGGTTCCGGAGCGACGGCGGGCTGTACGCCGTGGCGCAGGCGGGCGATGTCACCGTGCTGCAGCTGATCCCCGAGGGCCGGTACGAGCCGTGCGGGACGCCAGGGGCGCCGATGACCGTGGCGGTGCCTGGGACCGTGCTGGCGTATACCGTGCCCGTCGACGGTGCTGCGGAGACAGTCGCGGCCGTCGCCGAGGAGGATGCAGGGGTGCCGGCTGCGCCTGCGGTAGCAGTGGACGAGGGCGTGGATCCGCCCGGGGACGAGGCCGACCGGATGGACCAGCTGGCGTACGCGCATGGGTTTTTCGGCGGGTCCGGGGAGCTGGACCAGGAGACGTACGAGGGGATGCTGCAGGAGGCCGCGGACAACGCGACGCATCTCGGCCGGCTCGGTAACCAGCTGATGGACTATCTGGAGCTGCGGGCCGCGGACGTGTACGGCGATGAGGAGGACGCGGACCTGGACTGGCTGCAGCACGCCATCAAGGACGAACTGGACGCGGTGCTCGACGCGGACACCGTCGGGCACGAGGACGGGGCCGACGACCTGCAGGCGAACTTCTTCGGCGCCCTGCAGTTCACGCAGGCCGTGGTCGCGGCCGGGGTGACGCCCGACGGTGTGGAGTCGGAGCCGCCCATGGA
>CAZAFX010000092.1:0-2552 GCA_964484895.1 uncultured archaeon
GCACCGACCAGGACGACGTGCAGCCCGTTGCCTCGGTGACACGGCAGCTCCGGCCCGTCCCCTCCGAAATCGGGGAGGTCGACCAGGCCGCACAGTACGAGTACCTGAAGGACAAGGCGTTCACCTACAACATCTACCCGGAGACCTCTTGCCTCGTCGAGCTGGACGAGGAGCCGCCCCACCCGGTCAACCGCGACGCGCTGGAGGTGGGGCTGCAGGCCGCGCTCCTCATGGACTGTACGGTCCCCGATGAGATCCACTTCATGCGGAAGACCGTCATCGACGGCTCCAACACGGCGGGCTTCCAGCGCACCGCGGTCATCGGCCTCGACGGCCAGATCGAGACGTCACAGGGTGCGGTCGCCATCGAGGATATCGAGCTGGAGGAGGAGAGCGCCGGCATCGCCAGCCGCGACAGGGACACGGGAGTCTTCGACCTCAACAGACTCGGCATCCCGCTCATCGAGGTCGGCACCGACGCCTCCATCCAGGACCCCGCCCACGCGCAGGAGGTGGCGGAACACCTCGGCATGCTCCTCCGCAGCACGATGCGCGTGAAGCGCGGGCTCGGCACCATCCGCCAGGACGTCAACGTCTCCATCGCTGACGGGGCGCGGGTGGAGATTAAGGGGTTCCAGGAGATCGCGATGCTCCAAGACCTCATCCGGCACGAGGTGGAACGGCAGCGGTCCCTTGTCGCGCTGACGGACGAGCTGGACGGCCCTGTCGGCGGCGACATCGTCGATGTCACCGGCCTGTTCGAGGACACAGACAATGACATCATCCGCCGCATCATCGAGAGCGACGGCAGCGTCGTCGCCTTCACGCTGCACGGGCTTGACGGCCGGCTCGCAGAGGAGCTGTGCGACGGCCTCACCCTCGGCCGCGAGCTGGCCGACTACGCCGAGGCCCAGGGCGTCAACGGCATGATGCACACCGACGAGGACGTCTCCACCTACGGGCTCGCCGACGCGTTCGACGCGGTCGCGGACGAGCTGGACGCCGACGAGCAGGACGTGGTCGTCCTCATCGCCGACGAGACCGAGACCGCGCGGCAGGCGGCGGAGGCTGTCATCGACCGCGCTGACCTGCTGCCGGAGCGCGTGCCGGAGGAGACCCGGACCGCTGACGAGACCCTGACCCGGTACGCCCGGCCGCTGCCAGGCCGTGCCCGGATGTACCCCGAGACCGACATCCCCCCCATCCAGATGGACCCCGACGACGTGCAGGCGGTGCGGGACGACCTGCCGGCCACGCTCGAGGAGAAGGAGGACCAGTACGCGGACGCCATCGGTGAGGAGATCGCCAGCCAGCTCGTCGCCTCCGAGCACCTCGTCACGTACGAGGCCGTCACGGACCGGTTCGCGGACGATGCCGTCCCGCCCAAGCTCATGGCGAACACGCTGGTCAATCTGCTGCCACGGCTGGCGTCCGAGGGCCACGACGTGACCGCTGTGACGGACGACGACCTCGCTGCCGTCTTCGCCGCGTACGCCGACGGCACCCTAGAGAAGGCGCAGATTGAGACCGTGCTGGCCCGGGTCGCCGACGGCGCGGAGACCGCGGCAGCCATCGAGGAGACTGCCGAGCGGAGCGCGGGCGAGGACGAGATCCGGGATGTCATCACCGCGGTGCTGGACGAGAAGCAGGCGCTCATCGACGAGCAGGGCGAACACGCCCGCGGCGCGCTGATGGGTGAGATCATGGGGCGGCTGGACGAGGCGGACGGCGCCACGGTCAACCGCATCCTCGACGAGGAGCTCGGGGCGCGGCTGGACTGACCCCCGCCGGATGTTTAAAAGGTTTTTAAATGTTGCCTTTATAAACAGTGTTTATAAGGGGCTGCCCGGCGTGCACGACCCCTGACCGGCAGGCGGCGCGCCGGCAACGGTGATACACCATGGACCAGGAGATCAAGATCGAGAACGTCGTGGCGTCGACGGAGTTCGAGGGCCGGATTCCGCTCGACCGGATCGCAATCGAACTCGAAAACACCGAGTACGAGCCGGAGCAGTTCCCCGGCCTCGTCTACCGGCTGAAGGAGCCGAAGGCCGCGGCGCTGCTGTTCTCGTCCGGCAAGGTGGTCTGCACCGGGACGAAGAGCCCGGAGCAGGCGAAGGAGGCTGTCATGCAGATCATCGAGGAGCTGAAGGAGACGGATGTCTACGTCGAGAACGAGCCGGAGATTGAGGTGCAGAACATCGTCGCGTCCTCCAATCTGGGGGAGCACCTCAACCTGAACCGGATCGCGTTCGACCTGGTCGGCACGGAGTACGAGCCGGAGCAGTTCCCTGGACTGGTGTACAGGCTCGACGAACCATCAGTAGTCTTCCTGCTGTTCTCATCGGGCAGGATAGTCTGCACGGGCGGGAGAACCTATGACGACGTCATAAACGGCATAGAGCAGCTCAGGGAGAACCTTGAGGAGATCGGGGCTCTCTGAACCTCTGGTATGTTCGGGATATCCTGAAATCTCGGAGGCTGAGTCCCGTTACACAACCTGATTCCTTTTCCTACTCCCAGTCGACTTTTCCCAGCGAGTCCTCGATCCT
>CAZAFX010000092.1:2562-4364 GCA_964484895.1 uncultured archaeon
GACCTGGTCGGCACGGAGTACGAGCCGGAGCAGTTCCCCGGCCTCGTCTACGCGCTCGACGACCCGAAGGTGGCGTTCCTCCTGTTCTCGTCCGGCGAGCTGGTGTGCACAGGCGGCAAGACGCGGGAGGACGTCGAGGACGGTATCGAAGTCCTCAAGGAGCGGCTGCGGGAGATCGACGCCATCGCGGCCGAGTGACCGCGGCCCTCCACAGTTCCATATCTATCCGATATCGGATAGACGTTGTACAAGCATACGATAGACAATCTAACGCGGGCGTCGCTGTACCATGTTAAAACAGGCCTGTGAGGCGGTTTCCGGTGGGCTTAAAATGATTGGATGTCTATGCTGCGGCGATGCAGTACGGGGAGCTGATTGACCGGTTCGAGGCCTTCTTCCACGAAGTGTACGGCGAGGAGCTCGCCCGGGCGGCGGCCGCGGGCGATGACGCTATCGTCGTGGCGTTCCCGAAGCTGGTGTCGTTCGATGTCGACCTGGCCGATGCGACGCTGGAGCAGCCGCAGGATGCGGTGGACGCGGCGGAGGAGGCGCTTCAGGGGACGGACGGGGAGGGGCTGCACGTCCGGTTCGCGGAGCTGCCGGAGGAGGAGTTCGTGAAGATCCGGGACCTGCGCAGCAAGCACATCGATAAACTAGTGGCGGTGCAGGGCCTGATCAAGCGCGCGTCCGAGGTCCGGCCGGAGGTGGTGTCGGCGGACTTCGAGTGCTCGGCGTGCGGGGATGTCCATACGCGGCAGCAGGATTCGGCGGAGCTGAAGAGCCCGTACAAGTGTGACTGCGGGAACAAGAAGTTCGAGGTCGTGGACAAGGAGCTGCGGGACGTGCAGGCGGTGACGGTGGAGGAGAACCCGAAGCACCTGGAGGGGTCGGAGCAGCCGCGGGATATCTCGGTGATGCTGCGTGACGACCTGGTGGACCCGGACTTCCAGCGGAAGGTGACACCGGGGAACGAGGTGCACGTGTTCGGGACGGTGAAGGAGGCGCCGACGGACGACGACTCGAAGCAGTACGATATCTTCATGGAGGGCAACTACCTGCAGCCGCTAGAGACCCAGTTCGAGGATATCACCATCACGGAGGAGGAGCAGGAACGGATCGAGGAGCTGGCGGAGCAGGACGACGTGTTCGACCGGATCGTCGGCTCCATCGCCCCCAGCATCTACGGTCATGAGCGGGTGAAGGAGGCGGTCGCCCTCCAGCTGTTCTCCGGCGTGCGGAAGCAGCGGCCGGACGGGACGAAGACGCGGGGCGACATGCACCTGTTGCTCATCGGCGAGCCGGGCACCGGCAAGTCCCAGATCCTGCAGTTCGTCGGGGAGCTGGCGCCGAAGGGGAAGTACGTCGTCGGCAAGTCCGCGACCGGGGCCGGTATCACGGCGACGGTGGTGCGGGACGAGCTGACCGACCAGTGGAGCCTGGAGGCGGGCGCGCTGGTGCTGGCGAACGAGGGCATCGCGACGGTGGACGAGATCGACAAGATGAGCAACGAGGACCGCAGCAGCCTGCACGAGGCGATGGAGCAGCAGACTATCTCGGTGTCGAAGGCGAGCATCCAGGCGACGCTGCAGTGCAAGACCGCTATCCTCGCGGCCGGCAACCCGAAGTTCGGCCGGTTCGACCCGTACCAGCCCATCCCGGAGCAGATCAACATCGACGACACGCTGCTGTCCCGGTTCGACCTCATCTTCCCGGTGCGGGACGTGCCGGACCGGGAGAAGGACCAGAAGCTGGCGTCCCACATCCTCTCCATGCACACCGAGCCCGACAAGCACCGCGGCGAG
>CAZAFX010000093.1:0-4354 GCA_964484895.1 uncultured archaeon
GATGTAGTCCCAGTCGAAGGTAAGGACCTCGAGGGACATGGTGCCCGACCAGCCGTGGTCACGGAGCGGTTCGAACAGGGCGTCGAAATCGATGGTGCCGGCGCCGAAGGGCCGGTGGCCGTCCTCCGGGCCAACGGTGTCATTGAGGTGGAGGTGGGCGATGCGGTCGTGGTACTCGTCGATGAACGACCGCATCTCGGCGTCGTCCATCCCGTCGATGCGGGCGTGCCCGGTGTCCAGCGTCATCTGTGCGTCCGTCTCCCGGAACATGCGGGGGAAGTCCTGGACGAGGAAGAAGCCGTCCGGCACGTTCTCGACAGCCAGCGTGACGCCGTGGTCCGCCGCGGTCCGGTCGAGCTGCCGGATGGAGCGGAGGATGTGGCCGCGGATGGTGTCGTCGTCCCAGGCCTTGTCCCAGGCGCGCGACGCGGCGTGGACGACGGCGCGGTCGACGTCAAGGTCGCCGGCGAGGGCGAGGCATCGTTCCAGCTCCTCGAGGGCTCCCTCCCGCACCGGCTCCGCGGGATTGCCGATATCGAGCTTGAACGGGAGGTGGACGCAGGCACCAAGCCCGTGCTCGTCCTGCAGCTGCCGCACCGTGTCACGGCGGTCCGCCAGGGCGGGCCGGGCGTGGTCGCCGTCCATCATGATCTCCACGTAGTCCAGACCGATGTCAGCAGCCCCGGCGAACGCCTCGTCGAGCGCCATCCCGAGCTGGGTGACGACGCCGCGCCGCACGTCATGCATAGCGGGCCGCCACCTCACGGACGTCGTCCCAGACGGCGGCGATGGACTGGTCACCGTCCACCCGTTCCAGCAGACCGGTACCGTCGAACACGTCCAGGACGCCCTCCATACCGCTCCGCTGCTCCTCGATCCGTGTCGCAATCGACTCCCGGGTGTCATCCTCGCGCTGGACAAGGTCGGTGCCACAGTCGTCGCACCGCTCGTCCTCCGCGGGCGGGTCGTACTGCAGGTGGTACTGGTCGCCGCAGTCCGGGCAGATGCGTCGCCCGGTCAGCCGCTCGTAGATGTTGTCCTCGGACACCTCGAGCAGGATGATGGCGTCGAGGTCCAGCAGCTCCTCGGTGCGGTCCGCCTGTTCGCGGGTGCGGGGGAACCCGTCGATGACGTAGCCGTCGTCGCAGTCCGGCTGCTCCACGCGCCGCCGCAGCAAGGTCATGACGGTGTCGACCGGGACGATGTGGCCGGCGTCGATGATCTCGCCCACCGTCTCGCCCTGGTCCGTCTCGTATCCCTTGTTGTTGCGGAGGATGTCACCCATCGAGATGTGCGGGACACCGTACCGGTCCGCGAGCTTCTGCGCCTGCGTGCCCTTGCCCGCGCCCGGCAGTCCCAGCACCGCGCATCGTATCGGCATCGTGGTCACCTATAGATAGTCCGCGACCGCTTCGTCCACCGCCTCCCAGGACGCGTCGACCGGACGGTCGGTGTCCACCGTCACGAGCGGCGTGTCCGTATCGTCGTAGTACGCAAGCGTGCGGCGGAGCCTGGGCCACTGCACCGTCACCCGATGCCGGACCGTGTCCGGGTCGGTATCGTCCGCCCGCCGCTCCAGCGCGTCGCCATCGATGTCGCACACGCCGGGCTCCGCCGGGGGCCGGTAGGTGCCGTGGTATATCTCGCCGCAGCCGCCGCAGATACGGCGCTCCCCCAGCCTATTGTAGGCCGCGTCGACCGGGATGTCGAGCCAGACCGCCGCGTCGACATCCGCGACCGCGTCCAGGTCCCGCGCCTGGTCGGGGTTGCGCGGGTAGCCATCCAGCACGACGTCGTCTCCGTCCAGCTCCCGCTCCAGCAGGCTGCGCATGGTGGCGTTGGACACGAGGTTACCGCCGTCGATAATCTCGCCGACCGTCTCGCCTGTATCCGTCTCGTAGTCGCGGTTGGCCCGCAGCACATCGCCTGTGGAGCGGTGCGTGAGGCCGTAGGCGTCAGCGAGGCGACGGCCGTGCGTACCCTTGCCGGCGCCCGGGATACCGAGCAGCGTCACCGTGGCCATCGTCACGGTTCGATGTGCATCGTATCTCTTAAAAACCTGCGCCAGGCGGCGCCATCGACGGAGAGGTCGGTGACCGTGCAGTCGCTGAACGGGTCCTCGAGGTGCGGAGGAACCCCCTTCTCCCCGAGGTCACCGTCGAAGAAGTCGTCGAGGAGCGTCCGGGCGTCGCGGTACTCCCGGTCGACCACGGTGGTGAGCCGGTCATCCTCCACCCAGACCCGGTCGTACTTGTCCGAGAACTGGGCGACATGGGTCGCGTTGTGGAACACCTTCGGGCCCACGTGTTTCCGTGCGGCCGGTAGCTCCGCCGCGTACAGCTCGAACAGGAGCCTGACACGGTCCTCGGTGGCGTGGTAGCCGGCGGTGAAGATCCTGAAGTCATGGTCCTGCAGCACGGACCGAAGCCGGCGCATCAGCCGGCGGCACTGCGGGTGGAGGATGTCGTCCACCACGGCCGGCCGGTCCGCCTCCACCTGGACGAACGCGCCCCGGTCCGCGGCCGCCGCCTCCAGCGCGTCCGCGTCCGGCGTCTCGGTCTCCGGGAAGAAGAACGATGCGGCCGGCGCCTGCCTGAACCGCCATGCCGCGTAGACGAACCGGGCGTAGTTCTCCGTGGACAGGACGGCGGCGACGTTCCGGTCCGGGTCGACCGGGTCGATGACGACGAGGCTGTCCTCGCTGAACTTCTCCTCCAGCTCCGGCGGCAGCCCCTCGTCGTGGTGGCCGGCCGGGCCCAGCACCGCCTCCTCGTCCCAGTCCACCGCCGCGTCCAGCACCGCGTCGAACGAGCCGTACGCCGCGACGAGGAGCTCGCAGAGGTACCCGGAGAAACCCTCGACCCGGAGCGTGGGGCCGTACAGCCCCTGCCCGCGGAGGAACGCCTTGAGCAGGACGACCGCCTCCTTCTCCGCCTCCGACAGGTGCTCGTTCACCCAGTCCGTGTGGAACGGCGTCCGGTCCACGCTGCTCCGGATCTCCGCGCCCGACGCCACGTCGTAGGCAGGGACGATCTCCACCTCGAAGCCGTCAATCTCTCCCTTCGTGTACGGGTGTTCCGCGTACTCCACCGTGCAGTCGCCACCGAACTCCGCGAACACGGCCTCCCCGATTTCCAGGCCTTCCTCCTCAAGTGTCTCCTCGTCGACGTCGGTGTCGAAGAAGACGAAGATATCCAGGTCCTTGTCCCCGGCAAGGAACGTGTCCTTCGCCGTGGACCCCATCAGCCGCGCGTCGCGGCCATACTCGTCCGCCACGAACGCGGCAATCTCCTCGAACATGGCACGGCTCTCCGCCCGTGCATCGTCGCCGGGCAGCACCCGGTCCAGCACCGACCGCCGCAGCTCGTCGTCCATGCAGCAGGCTGTGAACAGGCGGTAGAAATAGGTTATGCCTCCCGGTCACGCCACGCCGTGAACCCTGCTCCCCGCGACACGCTGGTACCGCACGCCGCGGCGGCGGAGAGATTATCGTCAGCGAACGTGATGACAACGTGTTCCACCGCGTCCTGGCGGTGGAGCGCCACGTACTCCGCTCCCTCGGAGGCAACCCGCCGCGTCACGGTGCTGCTCTCGTCCGCCGGCACGCATACGCCGCCGGACAGTGACGGGTCCGGCTGCAGGTCGACGACCACACCGCTGTACAGGCCGAGCGTTTCCTCGCTCGCCGGTGCGACGCGCGCCCGATCCGTGTTGTACCCTTCCTCGATAGCCAGCGTCCGTAGCACCGGAGCAGGACAAATCAGGCCCTGCTCCGTGACGCCGGTGACGGGGGCGAGGTACTTGCGCTCACGGAGTTTCCGGAATCCTGCACCGATGCCATCGATTGCAACCATACCCCGGCATATAACACAGTTTTACTTAAATATTTTCCGGGTAATTCTGGAATAATCTGAACGTTCTTTCATGGAGCGGGGCGTGGAGTTCGCTTACGCCTTGCCCTTGACGAGGGTGCGGCCCTCGACATCCCAGAAGCTGATTTCCTCGCCCTCGGCGACATCGAGATCGTCGGGGAGCTGCATCTCCTCGGTCTCGTAGGTGTCCATGTCCATGATCTGGGCGATGTCGCCGTCGCGGGAGACGACCTGGCCCGTCTTCTTCTTGATGTGCGGCGTCATCACCTTGTGGTCCGCTCCGACCTTCTCGCTGTGGCTGCTGCCGTCGAACAGGCTCTCGGCGCGGATGCTGACCTTGGCGTGGCCGTGCTTGCCGGCCATGGACTTGGACGCTTCCTTGACCTCGCAGGGCTCGTCGTCCAGCATGACGTAGTCGCCCTTGGAGATGTCTCCCGCCTTCTTCTGTCGTGCCATCGTCCTGTCAGCACACGCCGCATCAA
>CAZAFX010000094.1:0-4300 GCA_964484895.1 uncultured archaeon
ATGTCTGCGTACGACCAGCTGGTGGAGCGGGTGCGGCGGATCACGAACCTGGAGGAGGCCGACGGGGTGTTGCGGTGGGACCAGGAGGTGATGATGCCGGACGCGGGGATCCGGGCGCGCGCCCAGCAGCTCTCCGTGCTGTCCCGGCTGCACCACGATATGCTGACGGCGGAGGAGACCGGGCGGCTGCTCGGTGAGCTGGACGGGGCGGAGCTGGACGACAGGCAGCAGGCGGTGGTGCGGGAGGTGCGGCGGCAGTATGAGCGGGCGGCTGCGGTCCCTGCCGACATTGTGGAGGAGATCAGTGCGGCGTCGTCGGAGGCGACGGACGCGTGGGAGGCAGCCCGCGAGGCGGATGACTGGGACCGGTTCGCGCCGCACCTGGAGCGGCTGCTGGAGCTGAAGCGCCGGTACGCGGAACATATCGATCCGGACCGGGACGCGTACGCGGTCCTGTTCGAGGAGTACGAGCCGTACCTGCCGCTGTCCACTGCCGAGACGGTGCTGGAGGAGCTGCGTGACGGGCTGGTGCCGCTCATCGATGATATCGCGGCGGCGGACGCCGACCTGGCGACGGACACGTTCCACGGGTCGTTTGGCGTGGAGGGGCAGCGAACGCTGTCGGAGGCGCTGCTGGAGCTGCTCGGCTGGCCGGCGGACCGGGGACGGCTGGACACGTCGGCGCACCCGTTCACGCGGGGGAACCAGTTCGACGCACGGATCACGACGCGGTACGACGAGGACGACGTGCTGTCCGGGGTGACGTCGCTGGTGCACGAGTACGGGCATGCGCTGTACGCGCTGGGACTGCCACCGAGCCAGTACGGGACGCCGCTGGGCCGGGCGCGGGAGATGGTGGTGCACGAGTCCCAGTCCCGGTTCTGGGAGAACCATGTTGCGCGGTCGGAGCCGTTCTGGGAGCGAGTGCTGCCGCTGGTCACGGACCGGTTCCCGGGTCTGGATGCCTCGCCGCGGTCGGCGTTCGAGGCCGTGAACCAGGTGCACGATGACAACCCAATCCGGGTGGAGGCGGACGAGCTGACCTACCATCTGCATATCGTGGTCCGGTTCGAGCTGGAGCAGGAGCTGCTGTCCGGGGAGCTATCGGTCGCGGACGTGCCTGCGGCGTGGGACGACCGGTACGACCGGTACCTGGGTGTGCGGCCGGAGACGGATGCGAAGGGCTGCCTGCAGGACATCCACTGGAGTCACGGCTCGTTCGGCTACTTCCCGACGTACAGCCTCGGCAGCGTGCTCGCCGCGCAGCTGGATGCGGCGGTGCGGGACGACCTCGATGTGGACGGGCTCGTGCGGGACGGGTCGTTCGGCCCGGTGCGGGAGTGGCTGCAGAAGCATATCCACCGGCACGGGCAGCGGTTCACGACGCCGGAGCTGGTTGAGCGCGCCACCGGCGCGGACCTGTCGACGGAACCGTTCCTCGACTATGTCGGGGACAAGTACGACGACCTGTACGGGCTATAGCGTGCGGCCGTTCCCGTCAATGGCGCCGTCACGGATGCGGGTGGCGGTGATCGGCTCCCCGTCCTGTCCGGTGAGGCGGTCGATGACGGCAAGGTCGAGCGGGGTGCGGCCGTCGTCCAGCCGGCGTTCGTTGACGGCCTTGGCGTTGTCCAGCGTGTCGGGGGTGCAGAGCAGTGCGTCACCCTCCTCGACGGCGTTGCCGTAGATATCGTCGATCTGCATGAGCGTGGCGCGATCACCGAGGCCGAAGGCGTCGAGGAACTGTGCGACACGGTCACGACGGGTGTCGTACGGGTCGATGGCGTCCCGGGCGCGGTGCTGCCGGGCGAAGTCGTCCGTCGTCACGCCGATATCGACAGTCTCCCCGTGTTCGAAGGCGGTGAGGAGGATGTACCGGTGGCCGGCGTGGAACCGGTCCCATGTGCCGCCGACGATGAGGCGGTTGTACTGTGCAGCGTCGAGCAGGTCGCGGACGAACCGTTTCAGGGCGTCGTCCGGTGTCAGGAGGACGGCGCCGTCCTCCCAGTGCCCGTGGACGATGCGGGCGGTCGGCGGGGCGAACAGGATGGCAGGGAGGGCGAGCAGGTCCTCCTCGCCGTCGACATCGACGACCGTCGGGCAGTCCCGGGCGACCGCGGCCCGTACCGTGTTCCATGCACCCTCGGTGATGCGGCCGGCCGGGTTCGCGGCGGTGAGCGTGTGCCGGTCGTCCAGGAGCGCGGTGGCGTCGTCCGATGCTGCTGATCGCTGTATCTTGCCGTCCACGACGCATATGTCCGGGTCGAGCGGGGACCGAGCGAGGTCTGTGGAGACCCGGTCCCCGACGGCGATGAGGTGGCTGTACGCCTCGTCCTGCAGCGCGTCGACGAGCGCGTCCCGTCCATCGACGACCGGGCCACGCGGGTCGCGCAGGGCCTCGCGGTCCGCCTCGGTCGGCTCGTAGACGACGGTCACTGGAAGGAAGCCTCCATGGAGACGGCCTCGGTGAGGCCGGATTCGGTGTCGTTCTTGCTGAGGATGTACAGGTCGCCGGTGACCGCGTCCTCCAGCGCCTCCTCGTGGGTGATGACGAAGCTCTGCTCCACGATGTCGGCGACCGTGGTGCGGAGCGTCTCCGCGAGGTCGGTGATAGCCGTGGTGTCGAGGTTGTGGGTGGGCTCGTCGAGCATCAGGATGCGCCAGTCCGGTGAAAGGATGATGGAGAGGGCGATGCGGAGTGTGAGAGCGGCCGCGTGGCGCTCGCCGCCGGAGACCTCCCCCTGGACGTTGACCCACTGGTCGCCGTCGTGGACCTCAAGGGCGTAGTCCTCCGCCGCGTTGAGCCGGATTGACGGGTAGTCAGCGTACGGGTAGACGCGTGCCCAGACGTCCTCCATGGTGTCGTTGACGGCGTCAACGAACCGCTCCCGGAGCTCGGTCTGGGTCTCCTGCAGCGCATCGAGGAACGTGGCCAGTCCGTCCTCCTTGACCCGGTAGGCAGTGACGGCGTCGGCCAGCTCCGCCACGCGCTCCCGCTGCCGTACGAGTTCGTCAAGTCGCTCCTCCTTCTCCTGTATCAGCTCCTGCAGGTCCTCGATACGGGTCTCGATCCTGGCGCGTTCCGCGGTCAGCTCCTGCAGCGCCGACCGCGCCGCCTGGAGGTCGTCCGGGTGGAACCCGAGATCATCGAGCGCCGCCTCGGTCGCATCCAGCTCGTCGGCGACCGCGTCCCGGTCGCTGCGTTTCTCGGCCAGCGCCTCAGCCGCCTCGATACGGTCGAGCGCGTCCTCAAGCTCCTCCTCGCGGTCCTCGCTGTACTCCTCGTCGAGCGCGTCCCGCTCCTCGCGCCGCGCCGCCAGCGCGTCCGCCACGTCGTCCAGCTCCGCCTTCGTCTCGTGGAGTTCCTCTTCGACGCCCTGGTAGCCGACGAGCTTGTCGCGCTCATCCGCCAGCTCCTGGACGCGGTCCTCCTGTTCGGTGATCTCGTCGTCCAGCTCGTCCAGCCGGTCCTGCCTGTCCGCAAGCTCATCCCGCCGGTCGTCCAGTAGCTCCTCGCGGTGGGCGGCGTCCAGGTCCTGGCCGCAGGTGGGGCAGGTCTCCGTCTCCGCGGACGCCAGGGCGTCGATGGACTCCTGCAGGTCGTCGATGCGGGCCGCGACGCGCTCCCGCTCCCCGCGCCGGTCCTCGAGCGTCTCCGTGGCCGCGTCGAGCTGGTCCTCGATATCGTCCAGATCCGTGAGCGCGTCCCGCTGTTCCTGCAGCTCCTCGATATCCTCGCTCAGCTGTTCCTGCTGTGTCTCCAGCTTCCCGATCTTCCGGTCCAGGGCCTCCCGCTTGTTCGCGGTCGCTTCCAGCTCCTCGCGCTCCGCTGTGAGTGCGGCGCGGCGGTCGTCCCGCTCGTCGGCGTCGAGGTCGGCCATGTCGCCGGCCTCGTCCTGCAGCTCGTCGATGCGGTCGTCGAGCCCGTCGAGCTGTGTCTCCAGCCGGGTCCGCTTTTCCTCCAGCTCCTGCTGCCGGTCCGCCACGTCCTCCAGCTCCTGGACGCGGTCCTCCTGTTCGGTGATCTCGTCGTCCAGCTCGTCCAGCCGGTCCTGCCTGTCCGCAAGCTCATCCCGCCGGTCGTCCAGCGTCTCCTCCAGGTCGTCGACGGCACCATCCGCGAGGTCGTCCTCCCGCTGCTGCCGGGACCGCTCCGCCTCCTCGCGTCGGTCCTCCACGCGGTGGATGAGCGTCTTCAGGTTGCTGCGGGCGGTCTCGTACCGGTCGAGCTGGAGGAGGTCGTCGATCTGCTCCTTCCGGTCGCCCGGCTGCAGGGTGAGGAAATGGTCGAGGGCGTTCT
>CAZAFX010000095.1:0-4255 GCA_964484895.1 uncultured archaeon
GCGCTCGCGGACCGGGTCGCCGCGCTGGAGGAGCGCCCTGTCGAGGAGACGGGCGGCGGTGACGTGACTGCCCTGCAGGAGCGGGTGGCTGCGCTGGCGGACCAGGTAGACGAACTTGATGTGGACGCGGCAGCCGGGCCGCGCGATTTCGCGCCGGAGCAGGATATGGATGCGTGGATGGATGATATCGAGGAGCGGATGGACCGGCTCGAGGATGAGATGACGGATGCCGATGCGGTGCACGACCGGCTTGACGCACTCGCCGACCGTATCAGCGGGATGGCGGCAGAGGCCGGCGGCGATGTCGATGCAGCGGTCGACGAACTCCGGGCCGAGGTCGACAAACTCCGGGCTGATATGGAGGATATCGCCAGCGGGCGGGACGAGGCCGTCCAGAACCGGATCGATATGCTGCTGGAGGCGCTCGAGGAGGGACTCGCCGAGGAGGAGGAGCGGTTCGAGACCCAGATCCGGATGCTACAGGAGGCCATCGAGGCCGGGCTCCACGCGGAGGACGAGAAGATCGATGAAGGACTGTCACGGCTGGAATCCGCGCTCGCGTCCACGACCGCGGAGGCCGGCGAGGCGGCGGAGGCGCCGGAGTTCGATACCGACGAGATGCATCCCGTGCTCGTGGAGAAGATGGAGCAGATCGAGACCGCGCTGCGGCAGGAGCTGGAGGAGCGCATCAAGGAGATTGAGCGCAGCCATCCGACCGTCGTGGAGTGACCGCGGCCCGGCGGGACCGACCTATGGTACTCCGTTCTTGATCATCGAGTACCCTGCCCGTTCACGCGCAGTACCGGACGTTACTCCGCCTGGCAGCTGCCGGTGACCTCGACGCTGTAACTGTTGGGGAACGAGAAGGTCACGTCGTACCGGTCCGCCGATGTCAGGTTGGCGGACAGGTTGACCGGGCCGCCCGTCCAGACCTCACCGGACTCGAAGGTGCCGCCCGTGCCGGACGTTGACCCCTGCGCCGCCAGATCGCCGGAGGCCTGATCGTCGACGAAGACGTTGACGGTGGCCGAATCGACGTTCGTATCGCCGGTGTTCTGGATGGTGAAACTTGTCACCTGACCGACGAACGCGTTCCCGTAGCTGGTGTTCCCGCACTGGAGGCCCCTGACGTTCATCTCAGTGCCGGCCTTGAACTCTCCCTCGGCCATACGGTCGCCGATGATGCCCTGCATCCATGCGTACGCACCGCCAGCGACCGCCACCGTCATCATCAGCAGCAGCACGATGGCGACGACCGGCGTGATACCGGCGCGGACATCTTGCAGAGCCATGCGTGCCATATGCGATACCTCCCTTATAAATCTTCGGCGGATGCCGCGTCCTCACCGCTCTCGCCGTTTTTATGCATTTCTGCCCGGACAGCCTGTAGCTGGTCGATGATGCGGAGCTGGAGGACGGCGTGGAGGATGTTGACGCTGATCAGGATGATGACGAGGATGGCCGCGACGATGAAGTCGGTGCGGCCGAACCCGGCGCCCGAGAGCACGACGAACGCGACGACGGTCAGTATGACGATCGCGACCGCCAGGTACCCTTCAAGCATCCGTCGGCTGAACCGCATGAGGCGTCCTCCAGCACCGGATTGACGGCCCCGGTATATAAATGCTAGGCAGCGGCGGCAAGGTAGGCGACCGGGTCGCCGACCGTGGCGAGCACGAGGACGGTGACCGGGAACGCGGCGATGAACCGGACACCGTCCTTGACGCGGACCGTGTCCCGCCGTTCCTGCAGCTCCGTGATCTCCGCCTCGGTCACGCCGACGATGCGCGGTCCGCCACTGCGGTCGGTCGGCAGGACGCGGAGCAGCGGCCGGACAAGCCGTATCGTCGCCTGTTCGACCGGGTCAGCGTCGGCGCGACCCTCCGCTGCGAGGTCGATCTCCTCCGCGAGGACATCCCCCGCCGCCAGCTGCTCGACCGGGATGGTCCGCTCCATCCCGGCGTCCTCCACCGCCCGGAGGAACCGCATGACGACGAGCAGCCCGCCGAACAGGAGCAGAGCGCTGCCGACCGTGGTGGCCACGGCGCGGGGTGGCGCCCATCGCAGCAGGGCCGCGGCCGTGACCGATGCCAGGAGGAGTGCCGCGGCGCCGACCCGGGCGAGGTGGCGGCGGTCCGCCGCCAGCATCTCGCGGAACCGGCGCCAGACGCCCGGCCGCTTGACCGCGATGAAGACGGCGTACAGCGAGCTGTACGTGGAGCCAACGATGAGAAGCGTCATGACGAGGGAGACCGGGAACGGCCACGGAGCCGGGTGGAGCGGGGTGATGCCTGGCGGAAGCGTCGGCAGGGCGAAGCCGACCGCACCGAGCACGAACGCGTCGGCGCCGCCCCACAGCCCCAGCATGTACATCGTCCAGCCAGCAGCGAACAGGGCTGTCCCGGCGGCGAGCGAGCGCAGCAGCGGGGCGGCAGTACCGGTCTGGATGCCGTATCCGGCTGCCGCGGCCAGAAGGACGATGAACAGCGTTGCGGCGGCGCGGAACGGCGTGACCGGGCCTGCCCGCATCCGGTGGTCGCCGGGGAGATGGTGGCGGGCGATGAACAGGGCGCCGCCGCCGACGAGGAGGAGTGCGCCGGCCGCGTACGCGGTGCGCGCGGGGCCGGGCGCGTTGTGGAGGGCAGGGTATCCGTGGTAGAGGATGCCGCCGGCCGCGAGGACGAGGGAGACGCTGTCCGGGACCTCGGAGGTGCGCAGGTCGAGGTAGGCGGCGTATCCTGTGGCGCCGAGGACGAACGCGAGGAATGCCGGTCCCGTCATGTCCGCGTTGGCGGGATGCGGGTTTAAAACGGTTTCGCGGTGTGGCGGCCGGAACGGGCCGTGAGCGGCTGAAACCGTACTTGTTTAAAGGAGGCTGCCGCAGGCGCGGGCATGGAGCCGTCTGACGACCGCGTCATCACGACCGGTATCGACCGGCTGATGGACTACTTGGACCAGGAGGGGAAGGTGCCGCTGAAGGAGGCAGCGGACTCGCTGGGGAACGATGAGGAGACGGTGCTGACGTGGGCGCGGGCGCTGGAGGATGCGGGGCTCGTGACGGTGACGTTCTCGGCGCGGCAGGGGAAGGTGCTGCGGCGGGTGGACGCTGCGGAGCCGGACCACGCTGATGCGGTGCGGGAGCGTGCGTCGGAGAAGGTGGAGCGGGCGCGGGAGTGGTCACAGGAGCAGGGGAAGCTGTCCCGGTTCGAGGACGCGCTTGACCGGCTGCAGGAGATGCTTGAAGAGGAAGAGGAAGAGGCGGAGCGGGTGCGGAACCACCTCGATGAGATCGAGGCGGAGCAGGAGTTCGAGGAGTACGAGGACGATGTGACGGCGGCGGAGGCTGATATCGATGAGTTGCAGCAGCACCTGGAGGAGCTGAAGCAGGACATTGATGTGCTGAAGCAGCTGGAGAAGCACGCATCCGCCCCGGGCCCGGGCCTGCTGGGCCGGGTGAAGCGGTGGCTGTCGGGGCTGCTGCCGGGCGGCGGTGCACCGTGACGACTGAAGAGATGATTGAGACGTACGACGTGGAGTCCGACGGGGTACCGGCCACGATCGAGATCGTGGACCCGGAGGGCGAGTACGTGCACGTCTACCGCGTCGACCGGCCCCAGGTTGACGAGGCGACGCAGGCCCTGCTGCAGACGGTCCGGGAGGAGCTGACGGAGAGCGTGCAGCTGTCAGCGAAGGAGTTCGTGGACCCGAGCGAGCTGGACCAGGTGAAGGAAAAGTTCCAGGACGAGGCCAAGGAGCTGCTGGAGGCGGAGCTGCCGTCGCTGGATGAGGAGCAGGCAGGCATCATTATCGGGAACCTTATCCACGAGATGCTCGGCCTGGGTGATATCGAGATCGTCTTGGATGACCCGCAGTTGGAGGAGATCGTGGTGACCGGAGCGCAGGAGCCGCTGTGGGTCTACCACCGGGAGCACGGCTGGATGAAGACGGATATCACGTTCGAGGACGACGAGGAGATCCGGAACTACGCGTCCATCATCGCGCGCCGGGTCGGCAAGCAGATCTCCGACCTGAACCCGCTGCTGGACGCCCACCTGCCGTCGGGGGACAGGACGAACGCGACCATCTTCCCTATCTCGACGCAGGGGAACACGCTGACGATCCGGAAGTTCGCGCGGAACCCGTGGACCATCACCGACTTCATCGAGAACGATACGCTGAACAAGGAGGTCGCCGCCCTGCTGTGGCTGGCGATGCAGTACGAGATGAACGTCATCGTGTCCGGCGGCACCGGCTC
>CAZAFX010000096.1:0-3410 GCA_964484895.1 uncultured archaeon
GGGGGAAGGCGACACGGAACCGGGCAAGTGCAGCGTCCACGAGGTCGGCGTCGGGGACGGTGGCGAGGTCGAAGCCGGGACCGGCGTGGACGAGCGGGCCGGCGACGAGGTAGGCGACCACCTTCAGTTTCTCCCGGAGCGGCACCCTGCGGATCCGCTGGATGGTCTCCGCGATGTCGCGGTCGATGAACGCCACGTCAACACCGCGGTCCGCGGCGGCCTCGAACGCCGCTTTCATGTCGGTCCCGGGCATGACGCCGGTGTGGCGGCCGACCAGCCGCTGCAGGGTGTTGAGGACGAGGAGGAACGGGTCGTGCGGCCGCTGCTGCTGGCGGTCGGTCAGCAGCGCCTGGAGGCGGCGCTCGTCCAGTTCCAGCGCGACCACGTCCGGGGCCGCGTCGTCGATGGCGGCGGGGATACGGGAGATGTCGTCGCTGGCGACGTGGGAGGTGGGGCGGAGCACGATCATGCAGGCTGTATGGATAGCGGGGAGTAAAAGGAGTGTGGGAGGCCGCGGGGTGGCGGCCGGCTACAGGGCCAGTGGTCCGGCACCGTTCTCGCCGCCGCGACCCCCCGAACGCCGTCGCCGCAGCGGAGGGCTGCTCCCGTCAGGGCCTGACCCGGTTGACTGCGGCGCCGGCCCCGGGGGACGGCAGGTCGTCGGCGGGTGCCGGGCTGGGCCTCCAGCCGGGCCGCGCTCCCGCGGTGTCACCCCCGCTGTCGAGGGTTTGCGGTGGAGGCGTCCCCGAGGCGCCCGGGCTCTCCCACGGCCGCGTCTGGGCGTGCGATGCTTTTAAATCAGGGCGGGAGAGTGGGGGCAAAGGCTCTTAAGCCTGCGGCGGGGAACAGGGGGCTATGAGCGCGTTCCTGGACCCGTTCTACTCGTTCCTGCTGTTCCTCGCAGCTCTCATCGTCGGCGGTGCTGTCGTGGGGGTGGTGGCGGCGGAGCTGCTGACGACGCTGTCGGTCGTCATCCTGCTGTGGCTGCTGGGGGTGTTGGTGGGGCAGTACTACGCGGGGACGCACGCGGAGATCGTCGGGACGGTGGTGGCGGCGGGGCTGTTCGCGTGGGTGGCGGCGCAGTTCCTGCCGTTCGACGTGGTGGTCAGCCTTGCGGTGTTCTTCCTCGGGTTCCTGTACGGGAGGGGTGTGCACCGGCACGGCGGCGGGCACTGACCGCAAGGGTTTTATGCCGGTCTCCTGCAGGGTAGTGCATGCCGAAGATCACGGTCGGGCGGGATGACAGTGACATGGAGGAGTACGGGGCGGAGAAGGCGACGGCGTATATCGGGAAGCATCTTGTCGGGGACCAGCAGGAGGCGTCTGTCGCGAACCCGATCAGGATGGATGTTGCGCGGCCGCACGTGATGGGTATCTTCGGGAAGCGTGGGTCCGGCAAGAGCTACACGATGGGTGTGCTGGCAGAGGAGCTGCTGCACGCAGGGGAGGAGGTGCAGGACAACCTGGCGTCGCTCGTCGTTGACTCGATGGGCATCTTCTGGTCGATGAAGCGGCCGAACAACGACCAGGCCGTGGCGCTGGAGCAGTGGGGACTCGGGCCGGAGGGGATGGATATCGACCTGCTCATCCCGGAGGGGCACGTCGAGGCGTTCCAAGACCAGCAGATCCAGTTCGATGGGACGTTCGCCGTCCAGCCCCGCGACCTGAACGCGGGCGACTGGTCGCTGGCGTTCGGGCTGGACGTGACGGACGCGGTCGGCGTCCTGCTTGAGCGGGTGATCAGCGACCTGCAGGGGAGCGGTGAGCGGTACAGCCTCGACGATATCATCGACGCCATCGAGGCGAAGGACGAGTTCGATGCCGACACGCGGCGGGCGCTGGTCAACCGGTTCGCCGCGGCCAAGGACTGGGGTATCTTCTCGCCCGAGGGCATCTCCGTCGAGGAGCTGACACAGCGCGGGAGCGTCACCGTGCTGGATATCTCCATGTTCGAGTCGCTGTCCCGCGGCTGGTCAGCCCGCGCGCTCGTGGTCGGGCTGCTGGCGCGGAAGCTGCTGCGGCAGCGGATGGCGTCGAAGCGGATCGAGGAGATCGAGGAGATGGAGGGCGCCCCCACCTCGGACAGCCCCATCGTCTGGATGCTGATCGACGAGGCCCACCAGTTCGTGCCGGACGAGGGGGAGACGCCGGCGTCCGAGCCGCTGCTGCAGTGGGCGAAGATCGGGCGGGAGCCGGGCGTCTCCATGGTCCTGGCGACCCAGCAGCCGGCCCGGCTGAACCACCGCGTCCTGTCCCAGATGGACCTGCTGCTGACGCACCGGCTGACGGCGCAGAACGATATCGACGCGCTCGGGAACATCATGCAGACCTACATGCAGTACGACATCGCCGAGTACATCGACTCGCTGCCGCGGCAGACCGGGGCCGGCATCATCCTCGACGACAACTCGGAGCGGGTGTACAAGATCCAGGTCCGGCCGCGGATGTCGTGGCACGCCGGCGGGACGCCGTCCGCCGTCAAGGAAGGCCGGACTTGACTGATTTGTGTTCGATTAATGCATAAAATATGTTTTATTGATGTCATTCGTGACCAGAAACATTTAAATATGTAGAAATGTAATTAACCACTGGTGGTAACATGACAGATGATGCGGAGGGAGGTCTGATGCCAGATAATATCGGGGAGATGGACCTGGATGCGCTTCTCGACCTGCCGGAGCAGCTCCCTGCAGAGGATATCCTGTCGGAATATGGGCGGGACGGCGACACGTGGACGGTTACATACGGGACGGGCCTCAACTGGGACGAATACACGGAAATCGATGCGGAACGGGATGGACGCGATGACTACACGGACGAGGCTGGTATCCCAGGCATCCCGGTCTTCGTCGACGACCCTGACACGGACTACCGGCGGGATGCGTCCACGCGTCCGTCATTCACACCGCCGATCGGTGGCCGGGCAGGCGTCTACAATGTGCGTGAGGCTGCCGACGGCGGGAGAAGCGGTTTCAACGGGATTCTCCAGCGACTGACGCCCTTCGAAGCGCTGCGGTACCGCCACCGCGAACGGAGCTACGATCCGGTGGTCGCGGACGCGGCCCACGTCAGGCCCTACATGGACGCATATCAAGATGTGGTCGACGACATCGCGGATGATCCTGGCTCCGACATCCTGTTCGTGGCCGCGACGCCGGAAACGCATGACCCGGACCTGGAGCGGAACCCAGGGTACGTGTTGAAAATCCTGCCCGGCGTCGCGACAATCGATGACCGGCTGGATGCTGCGGCGGCTGACGGTGAGCCGGTGACCGGCGACTTCGCTCAGGACTTCCTGGAGACCACGCATGACGAGGTGGTGGACGCACGGATCGCGGACGAGTACGACAGCGTTGACGCGTACGCAGCCGACCTTGTTAAGGAGGTCAAGAAGCATAACGCGGTCGATA
>CAZAFX010000096.1:3420-4253 GCA_964484895.1 uncultured archaeon
CGGGACCGGTTCGGGTCCGCGTTGCCGTTCGCGGAGCGCTGGCTTGACGAGGAGTGACACTCCACAGGGAGCGGTTTCTTAAGCGTCTTGCGGCCAGGAACGGGTATGGCCGCGCCGTTCGTGGACCGGTACGTGGCGCTGCTGGCGTTCCCGGTGGACCAGCCGCAGTACGTGCCGTCGCTGCTGCCGATCTTCCTCGGGTTCGTGACCATCCAGTTCTACTTCGGGCGGTGGTGGCACGAGGAGCTGGGCTGGAACTCGGCGGTCTCGAACTCGGTGCTGCTGGTGGCGACCGGGCTGTCGCTGCTGCTGGAGCTCGGCGTGCTGCCCGGGTTCGGCGGGGCGCGGGCGGCGGTGGCGACCGGAATCGTGGTGTTCGGGCTGACCGTCCTCCTGCTGAACTACTACCACCTGTGGCCGGCCGAGATCGCGTTCAACGTCTCGTCCGGGTTCGTGTCGTACACGCTGGCGTACATCGCCATCACCGTCGCCTACACCGGCTCCCCGGTCGACGACACCACGGCCGCGGCGGCGAGCGGTGTCTTCCTGACCTTCTGGGCCGTTTCCCGCGGCATCAGGCGGGTCCAGCGCGGTGCGGGGATGGAGCGGCCTGAGCGGCGGTCGTGGCGGTAGCCGGTGCGCGGAGGGCTTTTGAAGGTTGCGCGCCCATCCGTGGGCATGGTGCAGCGGTCGCTCGGCGAGGGGTATATCGACCATCCGCGCATCCATGATGAGGCGCTGGAGGCGCGGACCTACCAGCAGGTGATCGCCGCGTCCGCGTCCGAGGGGAACACCATGGTGGTTCTGCCGACGGGGCTGGGGAAGACGGCGGT
>CAZAFX010000097.1:0-806 GCA_964484895.1 uncultured archaeon
ACCCCCTGCACCTGCTGGCGCAGGACGAGGCCGACAAGTACGTGGACGCGCTCGCGGCGGGCATCGCCAAGATCGGTGCGGCCTTCTACCCGGGCGACGTCATCGTCCGGCTGTCGGACTTCAAGTCGGACGAGTACCGCGGCCTGGAGGGCGGCGAACGGTACGAGCCCGACGAGGCGAACCCGATGCTGGGCTGGCGCGGCGCCTCCCGGTACTACGACGACGACTTCCAGGAGGCGTTCCGCCTGGAATGCGAGGCGCTGCAGCGGGTGCGGGACGAGGTCGGGCTGGACAACGTCATCGTCATGGTCCCGTTCTGCCGCACCCCCGAGGAGGGCGAACAGGTGCTGGACATCATGGCGGACCACGGCCTCACCCAGGGCGAGGACGGGCTGGAGGTCTACGTCATGGCGGAGATCCCGTCCAACATCGTGCTCGCCGACGAGTACGCCGAGATCTTCGACGGGTTCTCCATCGGCAGCAACGACCTCACCCAGCTCACGCTCGGCGTCGACCGCAACTCGGAGAAGCTGTCCTACCTGTTCGACGAGGACGAGGACGCCGTCACCGACAGCATCGCCCAGCTCATCGACACCGCCCACGCCAACGACACCAAGATCGGCATCTGCGGCGACGCCCCCTCCACGGTCGAGGGCTACGCCGAGTTCCTCGTCGACCACGACATCGACTCCATCTCCGTCTCCCCCGACGTCGCCCTCGAAACCATCGTCAAAGTCGCAGACGCCGAAAAATGACTGTCAAACTACCCTTATCCTTTAAATGGTGGTCGCGAACAAGTACAGATA
>CAZAFX010000097.1:816-3955 GCA_964484895.1 uncultured archaeon
GGTAACAGCGACCGGGAGCTTGCTGCCGGTGTCGCGGCGGACCTGAACTGGGACGGATTCGACGATAGTATCACTCGCCCCAGCGTCACACTGTCTTTCGACGACGACATCGGCGACTACCTCAATGACGCCCTTGTAGACCCCGCCCTGGAGCAGACGGAACAGGAGCTGTACGGGGATGACGAGGTCGATGTCATGGGGGTCTCCGACGACTTCGTGTTCTACTGCTTCCCCAACGACGACCGGGACGCCGCAGAGACGTTCACAGAGACCTATCTCGACCTCGTTGACGAACACCTCCCCGCATAACAGACCTCCCATCCTAACAGCCTCGACACCGCCCACACCCCCGCACCACGGCCGGGAACTGCGGCGACGCCCCTTCCACCGTCGACGGCTACGCCGAGTTCCTCGTCGACCACGGCATCGACTCCATCAGCGTCAGCCCGGACGTGGCACTGGAGACCATCGTCAAGGTCGCAGAAGCGGAAGGCTAAGGGCCTAATCGCATCTCAGAGTGGTAGGATTTGGTACAGAAATTTCTTCTAGACTCTCTGAGACCAATCCTACCCCTGATTTAACTTCTACTGCCGCCGAAGATAAGTTAGGAGCATTAAACTCTCCCACCCTCGTTAATGTGTTGTTAAACACTATTTTCTCTTTGCTCTGGCCCGGAACCAACTTAGAAAGATTCCGTTCAAAATCTGCCGTCCATCCGGTTTCCGTACCATTATAGAACCCAACCTCGTAATTCATTTTCCAAGATTCCAATAATACGCCACGTTGCCCCGCGTTTACCAGTGTAAAAACTGTCTTGTCCCCCTTTAACTCTGCTTCGCAGTCTAAAACCGGAGCTCCGGTTCCGTACTCTAACAAGGAAATATCTCTTTGCTGCTGGCTGATATTCACAAGCTGAAAGTTGGCAATTACTAGTAGTACGGTAAGGACTGTGCCTATGCCTATCTCAAAGCGTTGCAGCCAGTCCATACCAATCCAGTTTATTATCGAATACTTTACAATCCCGGCCCATGTTATCTGATATACCTACCACGAGCCGCAGCCAGAAATCTAATTCCGATAAACACCTGATAACAGCCTCCGCCGCCCGCGCCCGGTGCGATGGTAAATAGATGGTAAGTAAATGGTAACTATCTGGTAACTGTCCGCGCGGCGGCGGGTGTGCGGTTGTTGGGGTGTGGAGCGCGTGGGGCTGCTGGTCAGATGCCGCCGCGGCCGGTGTCCATCGGCTTCTCCTCGCGCCGGACGATTCCCTCCTCCCGGTACTGTTCGAGGGCGTCGATGGCCTCACCAAGCGTGAAGTCGTGTTGGTCCACCAGATATTCCGGATCGAACCGGCCCTTCCACCGGATGAGCGCGTCAAGCTTCTCGTCGCGCTCCATTGCCTCCAGCTCGTCTGGTGCCGGCGGCTCGCCGCCCGGTTCCTCGCCATCGAGGATGTAAACCGCGCCGGTCGGCGGGACCGGCATCTCGGCGGGCTCAGCGACGCCATCTTCCACGAGGGCGTCGAGGTGGTCCGCGGCCTCGGCGTACGGCATCGCCGTCTCGAAGTAGTCCGCGGTGATGCCGCCCTTCCAGCGGAGCATGGTCTCCACGTACGCGTCCGCCGCAAGTTCATCGGCAAGATCCCTTGGGTGCGCATCGAGCTCCTCCTGCGCCTCCCCGTCCGCGAGTTGATATACCTGGCGGGTATCCGCGACCTCGACACCGTTGTATGTCGGCATGCAGGTGCGTCCGCTCAGGAACCTTTTACCTGTTGCGCTCGGTCACGTCACGGCAGATGGATGCAGGTGGTCGGAAGCCAGACGACGTGGTACCGTTCCAGCAACCATCCTGTGCCGTGTGTCTACAGCGTGCACCGGGCAGGTCAGGTGAGGGCGTCGTAGGTCTCCTCGATGCCGGCAGCGATGTCACCGAACTCCACATCGCCGAGCGGCCTCGCCGTCCTCGTGCGGCGCAAGGTCGCGGGTGACCCCGACCTCGAACCGGTCGTATGCATCACCGAACTGCTCGTCGAGATAGGTCAAAGCTGCCGTCTCCAACGTGTCAGTGTCCCATGCGGCCATACATGGCGCCTGCGCACCGGATGCTTAAGTACGTGGCGAACGCGGAACGGTGCCGGGCGACATCTTGTATGTCTGCATCGCACCGGCGGCGCCGACCGTGGATCAAGGCGATGCCGATCTGAACGGATCCTTCGATATGCTGATGCCGCCAGAATCCCGTTTCCACCGTCCGCGCGGCGGTGGGTGTGTGGGCGGTGTGCACGGCCGGGGCGGGGTCAGTTGGTGGTGCGGTTGCGGCGGTCGCGGAGTTCCTGTGGGGGCGTGTAGGTGAGGGTGCAGGTGCCGTTGGCGAGGGTTGCTGTGGGGGCCTGCGGGACGCAGTGACAGCGGAGGCCGGTCGGGCTGGCGGTGAGCACGGTCGCGATATCCGCCGGTGCGCGGAGCACCTGGTACAGCGGGGCGTACCGGGCGTTGACGGCGGTGGCGTCCGGCTGGCAGTTGCAGCCGCCGCTGCTGGGGTGCTCGATGGCCGTGCAGGCCGCGGCCGAGTCGGCGTGGTCGATGAGCGGGACGAGCGCGTCCGCGAGCACCGGGCCGCCGAGAGCGTAGGCGATGAGGAGTGCCGCCGCGGCGAGGAGGATGCGGCGTCGGCGCATGGTGGCGGTTGGGGTGTCCGCTGTAATAAAAGGTGGTCGGTGCACGACTCTAGGCGGTGCTGTACGCCTCAGAACCGGCTGGGGCCGCCGCCGAGGCCGGTGTCCCAGTCCCGGTCCCGGGCAGGGATGATGCCGGCGTCGGCGAGCGCGTCGTCCACCGCCGGGGCGTGGCCAGGGGTGGCGCGGTAGCCGAAGCCGCTGTCCGGCACGGGCCAGCCGAGCGTCGCCGCCTCCGCGCCGTCGTCGTCGTCCACGAGCCGCGCCGTGATGGCGGGGCGGTGACCGTCCGCCGCGTCGAGGGCGTCGCGCGCCGTCTCCGCCGCGAACGTCGTCGATGCGCGGTCGTACCGGTCGACCGTCAGGTCCGTCGCGGCCGCGACCGCGTCCACCGCGTCCTGGAGCGTGGCGGCGACGGCGTCGCCGTTGGCGACGGAGACGTAGTCCAGGTCCAGCGGCGTG
>CAZAFX010000097.1:3965-4248 GCA_964484895.1 uncultured archaeon
CGGTAGCCGCCCGTCGTCCCCTGCACCGCCATCGACAGGTAGTCCGTGGCGAGGGCGTCGATGGCGGCGGCCGCGTCCGGGGCGTCGTGCGCGGTCCCGACGCAGCGGGCCGCCGTCACGTTCTCCCGGGGCACGCCGTTCCGCCGGAGCTGCTCGTCCAGGGCCGCGGCGTATTCATCGACCGCGATCTCGACCTGTGGCGCGTAGCTGGTGGCCGTGGTGCGCGAGCGCATGGGCCTGCAACAGGCTCCGACCCTTTTATTTGTTATCGTTCGGTGGCTAC
>CAZAFX010000098.1:0-4213 GCA_964484895.1 uncultured archaeon
ACGCGATGGTGCGGGCCGTCTTGTCCCACGGGTCCGGGAGCTCGACATCGTCCCAGAGCGCCCGGTACCGGTCCGACAGCGCTGCGACGATCTGTTCCCGGTCCGCGGTATCGTTGACGTCGCACCAGCGTGCCATTCATCCCACCGTCCGCAGGAAGCTGTCGAGCCTGTCGGAGACCTGGGCCGGGACCTCGTGCAGCATGTCGTGCGCCGCGTCCAGCATGACCGGGTCCACACCCAGCAGCGCCGCCAGCTCCGCGACCTTCTCCGGCGTGATGGCGCGGTCGTGCCGCCCGCCGACCACCGTGACGGGCGCCTCCACCGCGTCGAGGTCGTCGCGGACGTCGAACCGGTCCATCGCCCGCAGCCCGGACTCCACCGGCACGTCGTCCGCGTCCCTGAGCTGCTGCCGCGCCGCGTCCACCACCTCGTGCGGCGTGCAGTCCGCGGTGTAGTTGTCCACGACCAGCTCCGCCCACTCCGCCCGGTCCATCTCGCCGAACCGGTCGAGGAACCACCGCGGCGACCGAACCGCGGGCGACGGCGTGTCTGCGCACGTCCCGACCAAGAACAGTCCGGCGACGGGCCGCGTCGCGGCGTACTGCAGCGCCACCATCCCGCCCATGGAGTGCGCGGCCAGCACCGGCGCCGCGATGCCGGCGTCGTCCACGACCGCGGCGAGGTCGTCCACCAGTTGGTCGATGCGGTCGAACGGGGTGCAGGCGGAGTCGCCGTGGCAGCGCTGGTCGTACACCACCGCCGGGTGCTCGACCGTCATCTCGTTCCGGACCGCGTCCCAAGAGGCGGCGGAGCCGAGCCAGCCGTGCACGTAGATGACGGGTGTACCGTCGCCCGGTGCGTGGTCGTACCGGATGCCGTCGGCCGTGGTCGGCATGGCGGCATGCGGTGGCCGGACGTTTTTAACGGGTTGCCGCAACCTACATATAGCCGGAGGGGGCAGGCGGGCGCATGCCGTCCTACCAGAACCACCTGCTGTTCGGGTCGGTGGTGGTGCTCGTCTTCGTCCTGCTGGCGCAGGAGCACCTGGCGTACGGGCCGGAG
Organism: uncultured archaeon; assembly: GCA_964484895.1. Lineage (GTDB taxonomy): Archaea > Nanohalarchaeota > Nanosalinia > Nanosalinales > Nanohalalkaliarchaeaceae > CAZAFX01. Next base: position 1,063 of record CAZAFX010000098.1, read on the forward strand.
GCGACGGTGGCGGCGGCCGCGTTCATCATGCTCGCGTCCATCTTCCCGGATGTCGACCACGGCGGATCGGTCGTCCACACCCGGTTACAGGCGATGGTGACCGTGCTCGTCGGCGTGCTGTCAGCGGCGCTGACGGCGCCAGCGCTCGTGCAGATGGTGGTGGCCGGGGCGGTCGGCGGTGTGGCCACGTATTTCCTGTTCGATATCGCGATGCCGCGGCACCGGGGCGTCACGCACACCGTCCGGTTCGGCGCCCTGTTCAGCCTCGTGGCCGGCGTGGTCTCGGTCCTTGCGTTCGGGACGGCGGTCCCGGGCCTGTTCGCGTTCCTCGCCTACCTGTCGCACATCGTCCTCGATCGGTTCTGGACGGAGTGACCGTCACCGGGTGATGTTCCCGAAGTCGAGGTCGAGGCTGCTGGTGCTGCATTCGACCGTCGACACTCCGTCTGGGCCGAACACATCGACGGTGCCGTCAATCCCGACCCTGTCCGTGGAGAGCGAGTGGTTCGTCTCCTGCCACGCCGCCCCGACGGCGACGGTGTCGTTCCGTCCGCCGGCCTGCACTGTCACCGATCCCACACCGCTCCGGAACGGCGTCAGCCCGATGCGGGCAGTGTCGGTTGAACAGTACGAGGCCACACCGACAGCCCGCGGCAGTGCCAGGTCCGCGTCGGTGACGGTGTCGCTGTGGCTGTCGACACGCAGCGCTAGGCTCAGCTCGTCCGCGCTCCCGCTCCCACCGATCTCGGAGTCCCCACCGCTCCCGGTGCTCGCGTTGATGACGATTTCTGCGAGGTACCCTTTCTCCTTGTCGAGGCAGACGCTGACCGACCGCAGCCCGTCCTCGGCTGTATCGGTCCCGGTGAGCTCGCTGCCCGGTGTCGCGTCGGTGTCGAACGCGCGCGGCGGCACCAGGAAGCGGCTGCACGGTCTGTCCGCGACCGTCCGCGTCCCGGTGTAGTTGACGGCAGAGGCGTTCACGGCGTCCAGCCGCACCAGGTCGCTGACGGCGTCGGTATCACCGCCCGGCCGGCAGTGCAGCGTGGTACCGCCGGTCAGCGCCTGCTCCTCGGAACAGGTGACGGTGTGGCCGCCGTCCGTGAACAGTGCCGTCGTGGAGGTCGTGCCGAGGAGTGACAGGCTGGCGACGATCTTCCGGTCCGTCCCGCGCTGGTAGATGTCGATACCCTTGACGGCGCCAGCAATCATCGAGCCGATGCCGCCAGCGCCCTGCACGTCAAGCGTGTACGCGGGGTGATAGGTGCTGTCGGCTGCCGTCTCCTGCAGCTGCCGGAACCGGTCAGCATCGGTCTGTCCGCCGAGGCCCGTGCACCCGGCGAGCAGGACGACACCGCACAGCGCTGCCACCGCCGTCCGCATACTGTCACCGATGCGGCCGCTCCGTTAAAAATGACGGGGGCCGGTCAGTCCCCGTCGGTCTTCCGCACGTCCGCCACGTCGCCGATGGTCTGCCCGCCGGCCGTGGCCGTGCTGCCGTCGACGCTGCCGCCGCCGACCCGCTGGTACAGCTCGATGTCTAGCGCCTTCTCCAGCTTCCGCGCCAGCTGCTTGTCAGGGGTCAGCTTTCCGGCCTCCACCCGCTTCACCACGGAGTCCTTCTCCTTCAGCTCGTCGGCCAGCTCGGTGACGGAGAGTCCGCGGTCCTCCCGCGCCGCCTTCACGTCGGCCGCCGCGGACGGCACCAGCTCCTCGTCCGGCGCACCCTCCCGCGGCCGCGACGACCCGCCGCCGGACGCGGTCTGCTGCGACGCGGACCCCGCGTCAACGGTCTCGCCGACGTCCCGGCAGTCCTCGCAGAGTTTCAGCGTCGCACCTTCCACCCGGGCCTTCTGCAGGTCTCCCTGCGCACCGCACATCTCGCACGTCCCCATCGCGGTCCTCCCGCTTCCCCCTGCGGCCCGCCCGCATAAATATCTACGCCGCGCACGCGCCCGCATGAAGGTCCCGGAACTGGAGGAGTGCCGCACCGGCGGCTTGACGGCCACCGTGGAGTTCGAGCGGGCGGCCGCGGCGGTCCGCAGCAACGAATCCCTGGACGTGGACACGGAACAGATGCTGCTCTGGCACCGCGACGATGTCAAGTGCTCGCTGGTGAAGAGCTCGGGCACGCTCACCGTCCGCACCGAGGACCACGACGAGGCCCGCCGCCTGCTGCGACACGCCCTCCAGGAGGGCTAGTGCGCGGTCCAGCCGCCGTCGACCGCGATGTTCTGCCCGGTCATGTACGAGGCGTCGTCGCTGACGAGGAAGACGGCGACGCCAGCGATCTCCTCTGGCTGCGCCACCCGGTCCATCGGCGTCTCGGCCATGATGAAGTTGTAGAACTCCTCGTCGTCCAGGTAGTCGTCAGTCATCGCGGTCTCCACGAACCCGGGGCAGATACTGTTCACCCGCACGTTGTCCGGCGCGTAGTCCACCGCGAGCTGCCGGGTAAGGTTGACGACGCCGCCCTTCGCGGTGCAGTACGCCGCCGCCCCTGGACCGCCGACGAGGCCGTAGATGGATGCGATGTTGATGATGCAGCCCTCCGACTCCTTGAGGTGGGGGAGCGCGGCCTTGCAGCCGTGCATCACGCCGTCAAGGTTGACGGACTGGACGGCGTCCCACTCCTCCAGGTCGGTCTCGTCCAGGGCGTGGGCGCGGCCGATGCCGGCGTTGTTCACGATGACATCGAGCCGCCCGTGCTCAGCGACAGTCCAGTCAACGACATCCTGCACCTGCGCCATGTCGGACACGTCGCAGTGCCGGTAGTCGCACCCGATATCATCCGCCACGGTTTCGCCCTGCTCTTCGTCCACGTCCGCGATGACGACCGTCATCCCGTCGTCCACGTACCGGTCCGCGATCGCCCGGCCGATGCCGGACGACCCACCGGTCACGATCGCCACCTTGCCGTCCACGTCCATCGCTGCCACCTACCGACAACCCTCCCTGCGCCACCACTTAAACCTGACGGACACCCCCGTTATACGCGCCGCCGCGGAACCGGACCTACACCGCACCGTCTGCACCGTCGTCCACCTCGCCCTGCTCTGGTCGGGCGTCCGCCCCGTCCTCGTCCTCCTGCCGGATTCGGTAGTAGAGGAACCCGCTTCCCGCCATGATGGCGACCACCCCGAGCAGAACGGGG
>CAZAFX010000099.1:0-779 GCA_964484895.1 uncultured archaeon
GGTGAACGCCGCCTACCATGTCGGTGCAGGTGTGCGTGAGAGCCGGCCGGTGCAGTATGCATCGTGGGCCGGGAGGGGAGCGGCCAGCGCTGCGACAGGATATCTACGGATGAAGCGAGAGCACTGGGGCGATAAGCTCCAGCGCGCCGGGGCGTTCATCGCGCCCGGCACGGATGACGACGAGGTGCAATAGATGGACTCGATGGACGATACGGCGGACGCGACGACAGGGAAACCGGTATCAAGACGTGCAGCGCTGGCGGCGCTCGGGGCGGGCGGTGCGACGGCGCTGGCTGGCTGCTCGGCATACTGGGGCCGTGAAAGCGGCGGGAACGGATCGACTGGGACACCCCATCCACGGTCCGCGGAGGCGCAAGAGTATGTCTGCGACCCTGATACATACGTCGTGAACATCGTGCCCCGCCGGGATACCGGGCACAACTGGCAGGACGATGGCGGTCGTGAGTATATCGCAGGGCTGGCCAAGGAGTGCGCGGAGCATGGCCTGTCCCAGACCATCCCGCTGACGGATGCGTACGACGACTTCGAGGTCCTCATCGATGATCCGTACTGGTCGGACCACAGCCGGAACAGCTACGCGCTGTTCGAGGCGCCGCACTTCGATGCTGACATGACGAACAGGTTCGAGGGAACCGGGGTGGAGGCGCCGAACGCCAACGTCCTTCTGCGGAAGGGCGGTGGTGGATCGCTCCTGGGGCTTGCCGTCACAGACTTCTCGGCTGACCTCTGTGACACGAGCACCCAGGCCTGCATCGTCA
>CAZAFX010000099.1:789-4205 GCA_964484895.1 uncultured archaeon
ATGCCAACCTGCTGGGACGGTACGACCAGCGCGAGGGTGCGGGTATGGACGACCGATGGATCCCGCTCGTTAAGGACAATGAGGTCGTGGACGACCTCCTCGTGAACGCGATCGTGACGACGCTGACGCATGAAGGCAGCCCGGGTCACCTCGCGTACATGGCACACTCTGACGGTACATCGACACGCTGGACCGAGGACGAGCTGTCAGAGATAGGTCTTGACCCGGAGAACAGCCGTTGGAGCAGCTCGATTATGTCGTCGTTCTACGGTCTTGCCGCCTCCGCGTATGGTCTTGCGAACTCCTGTGGCGTCGACTTCGAGAAGCCTGACTTCACCGCCGGCGGATTCGGCGGCAGTACCACCTGGCATGATGACCTCTACTTCCGCAACGAGTTTTCCCGGTGTGCGGAGGGCAAGTTCGTGGATGCGGCAGAGATCGGGGAACTCGAGCCCCGGGACCCGGCGTTCAACAGGGGCCCGGACAGCTATTCACCGCCCGAAAACGCAAGCCTGAACGGCGTTCCAGGTGAGTCTGTGCAGGACGCGGTCGAGGCATGGGGCGACCACCCTGAGGTCGACGCCGACGCTCTCGAGACGGCATGGGACCGGGTGCCTGACGACCGGCACCTGCACGCCATCAACGTCGAGGGCCTGACCCCGTGGATCGACGAGGCCCCGTCCGATGATATCGAAGCAGTCATCCGTGACTTCCACGACATGTTCGCCGACCAGATCCGTAGCACAGCCGGCCAGTACGTCGGCCACAGCGCCACGAAAGACACGCTCGGCGGGAACTAGGGGAACGGCGTCAGCAGCTGCCGCTGTCAGTAGTCGCCCTCCTGCATCTTCCGCTGGAGGAACTCGACCGCCGCGTCCCGTGACTCGAAGAAGTCCCGCTCATCCACTAACTCCATGTCGAAGTCGGTGTTCTCGACGTGGATGTTGGCGATGAACCCGCTGTTCGTCTCCTGGAGCACGGCCTTCCCGGTGAACCCGTCGGCCGCGAGCTCCCACCGCGCCCCGTCGACCCGGGTCCACGGCATCGTCAGTTGAGGCCGGCGCGCTCGATATCCCGCGCGAGCTTGTTGACGTCCTCCTGCAGCGCGCGCAGGTGCTTGACGATCCGCTCCTTCTCCCGCATCACGGACTCGATGTCCTCGTACTTCTTCGCGGCACGGTCCAGATCGTGCTTCTCGATGTACGCTGCGTCGGTCTCCACCATGTTCTCGATGATGTCCTCCGCGATATCACCGAGCAACAGGTTGAGGCCGTGGTACACCGTCTTCCGGCAGTACTGCCCCTCCTTCGTCTCGTCCCGGACCATGTTTACGATGCGTGAATGCGGGAACGGCAAGTCCTTCGTCTCCAGTCCATCCGGTACCTCGACCATTGTCCTGTCTCACCTGAGAATATGCCAGCCTGCCGCAACGACCTATAAAAGTGTACCGGTCGGCCGCCATAAAATCGGCGCCGCCCCCGAATTTTTTAACCTGCACCGCCGCAAGAACCGATATGGCGGCCAGACTCTCCGGCCTTGTCGAACGCGGCGGACTGCTGATGCAGCAGCTGTTCCAGCAGTACGGCTGGTGGATGTACGGCGCCGCCTCCGCCGCCAAGGGCATGCTGATCTTCCCGGGCGGCGAGGCGCTCACCCCTACGTTCGTCCTCCTTGTCGCCCACAGCCCGCTCGATGTGGTGCTTATCGCTGCCGTCGGAGCTGCCGCCGTCCTCGCCGGGAACACGCTCCTCTACTTCCTCTTCCGGGCGCTCGGCGACCACTTCGTCGATGAGGAGACGCGGAAGACCAGGAAGTGGCGGATGATGGAATGGGTCATGCAGGAGCGCAGCGGCCTGTCGCTGTTCCTGTTCCGTATCTTCCCCGTCATCGGCGAGGTCGTCGCCATCCCGGCCGCGTTCGCCCGCGTCCGGCTCAAGACGTTCATCGTGTACTCCTACTTCGGCTTCTTCCTTGCAGAACTCCTGATAGGGTTCACGGCGTACTACGGCGTGAAGGGTGACCTCTTCAGCCAGTACGCTATCACCCGACAGGCACTCTTCCTCATCAACCAGACCGCACCCTTATAAGCCGCGGACGCCCATCACCGCCCATGGACGAGCTTATCCGGAACGCCGGCGACGACAGCGGGGACGACACGACGGAGTCCGATGACGCTGCCGACCACGTCCGCGACGCCGTCTCCGACGAAGGCGACACCACGGATGCACCGGCCACGGATACCGACGGACAGCACGATACGGGCACGGACGAGGCCCAGGACGGCAGTCCATCGCCGGACGCGGCCGAGGATATCGGGGCACGACATGACACCGACACGGACGGGCCGCAGGACGCAGAATCGTCACCGGCCGCGGTGGAACAGGCCGCCGCGCAGTCCGACCGCGACGCCGATGCCGGCCGACAGGACACGGCACCGTCCGAACCCAGCGCGGCCACGACGACGGACCGGTCCGCCCAGCAGGCGGACACTGCGGACGCCGCCGGCAGCACCGACACCGCGGAGCCTGACGCCGCATCCACGCGGCAGCCGGCGGACGATGGCGCGGGGCTGAGCCGGCTTGCCAGCACGGACGCGCCCACACGCGGTACGAACCGGGACGAGGACGATCCTGCCCGGGAGCGGTACGAGGAACTGAAGGCGGAGGCGACCCGCGAGTTCCTCGCGGACGATGATGACGAGGACGATGAAGTGGATGAGGCGGACGGCACGGACCCGGAGGACGCGGAGCCGCCGGACGGCTACATCGTTCACTGAACCTCACGCAGGGCGCCGATGCTGGGGAACGGGAACAGCCCGGCGTCCGGGTCGACGCCGATGGCGTGCATCGTGTCGATATCTATCATCTCCCGCAGGATAGGGGACAGCAGCTCGTCAGCCGGGACCGCGTTGACGCGCGACCCCTCCGCCAGCCGGGAGAACGCGGGCAGCACGAGCAGGTCCCGGCCGTCGTCCATCTCACCGGTGAGGAAGCACGGGAGCTTCTCCGTGACACCGACCTCGTCCTCCAGCGCCAGCGCCGGATGTTCGTGGCCCATGACGACCGTGTCCGCATCCAGCGTCTCGAGGTCCTCGATGAGCTGGTGTCCGTGCACGAAGCACGTCCCGTCCACCACCCACTGCTCCTCGAGCCGGACGTTGTCGTAGTCCTGCACCGGGTAGATGAGGTAGTTGTCGTGGTTCCCCTTGATAAGGACGACCTCGTCCACCATGCCGGAGACGGCCTCGATGAACGCCTGCACCTCCTCCCGCTCACCGCGCGAGGCCTCGGAGAACTCGTGCTTGATATCGCCGCAGACCACGAGCCGGGACGGTCCCACCGCTTCCACTACCGCCTCGAGGGCGTCGACGATCTCCTCGAGCTGGAACTTCGGGATGTAGGTGCCGGCCTCGGCCA
>CAZAFX010000100.1:0-4173 GCA_964484895.1 uncultured archaeon
GTCGTGTGGTCGGTCGGCGCGGCCATGAACCCGAGCCGGTAGCCGGTCATCGAGTAGGTCTTCGAGACGCCGTTTATCGTCACCGTCCGGTCGAACATCCCGTCCATCGCCGCGAGGCTGGGCTGGTCGCCCTGGAAGATGAGCTCCTTGTAGATCTCGTCGGAGATGACCGCGAGGTCGTGGTCGACCGCGAGGTCACGGACTCCCTCGAAGGCCGCCTCGGAGAACACCATCCCGCTGGGGTTGACCGGCGAGTTGAGCAAGACCAGCGCCGTGTCCTGGGTGATGGCCTCCGCGAGTTCGTCCAGCGCCGGCTCGAGGTGGAAGTCGTGGGGCGCGAGGTCGACGTGGACCGCCTCGCCACCGGCGAGTTTCACCATCGGCTCGTAGGAGGACCACACGGGGTCGAAGACGACGACCTCGTCGCCCGGTTCGACGAGCGTCTGGACGGTCTCGTAGAGAGCCATCTTCCCGCCCGGCGTCGCGGTGATGTTCTCCGGCCCGTAGTCGAGCCCGTGGCGTTCGTTCAGGTACGACGCCGCCGCCCGGCGGAGCTTCGGAATCCCGTTCGAGGGGGTGTAGGTCGTGTGACCGTCGTCCAGCGCCTCTTTGGTCGCTTCGATGATCTCCGGTGGCGTCTCGAAATCGGGCTGGCCGACGCTCAGGTCGACGATGTCCCGTCCCTCCTCCTGGAGTTCCGAAACGAGGTTCGTGATGACGAACGGTGCGGCCGGCTCGACTGCCTCGACGCGCCCGGCGAAGTTCTTCATCGACCCACCCCGCTCGTGTCTGCTCTCCGTTTGCCGTGTGTCGGTGTCTCTGGTGTCATTGTCGTTTTCTCGTCTACTGTAGAAGAATGTGGTTTCCTAATAACAGTTTGCCCTCGGCCTCTCTGTGCCCGCAAAGATTCTGGATCCGAAATTAAACTCTGGCAGATAGGTTCGCTCCGATTCTCTCCGAGACCGACCACTCGACGTCGACAATCGAGAGAGTGCATCTGGTTCGGTCTGCCGACCGGAATCTCCGGCAACGTATTTCACTTCGGACCTGTCTCGTGACCTATTGCTGGCTCGGGTGGACGGCGGCACAGTCACGGTCCGGACGAATCAATAGTTATAATTTGCATGTTAATTTGTGTTGGCGTCCGACGCCCCGGAACTTTTACTGACGGCAGGGCAAGCGGTGTGTATGGCTGCCTGTCGAGGCAAATCCGCAGGAATACTGGAGAGGCGGATTATCGGGTCCCGGGACCCGGCCGACCGGCGGCGATAGCGAGGATGACGATGAGCGACGACGAAAGGGCGACGGTCACGTTCGCCGACGTCGAGGCAGCGAGAGAGCGGCTCGACGACCCGACGGTGGTCAAACCGACGCCGGTCGAGCCAAGCACCGCGCTCGAATCCATGACGGGCGCCGCGGACGTCCAGTTGAAACTCGAACATCTCCAGTGGACGGGGTCGTTCAAGACCCGCGGCGCCTACAACAAGATCCGGCAACTGTCCGAGGCGGGGACGGACCACGTCGTGGCGGCCAGTGCCGGCAACCACGCCCAGGGCGTCGCGCTGGCCGCGACGAACCTCGGTGTCGAGTCGACGATCGTCATGCCCAAGCCGGCACCCCAGACGAAAGTCGAGGCGACCCGGGAGTACGGCGCGACGGTCGAACTCGTGGGACGAGACTTCCGGGCCGCGATGGAGCACGCACGCGACATCGTGGCCGGCACCGACGCCGAATTCGTCCACGCGTTCGACGACCCCGACATCGTCGCGGGCCAGGGCACCCTCGGGATCGAGATGTACGAGGACCTGCCGGCAGTGAACACGGTGGTCGTGCCGATAGGTGGCGGGGGTCTCATCAGCGGTATCGCGACCGCCTTCGCCGAACTGCGCCCGGAGACACGGGTCGTCGGCGTCCAGGCCGAGGGCGCGGCGACCGTCCCCGACAGTCTGGACAAGGGCGTTCCGGTGACGCTGGACGAGGTGGACACGATCGCCGACGGCATCGCGACCGGCGGCGTGTCCGAGCTGACGCTCGGGATCATCGACGAACACGTCGACGAGGTCGTGACGGTCACCAACGGCGAGATCGCAGATGCCGTATTGTTGTTGATGGAACGGGCAAAGCAGGTCGTCGAGGGAGCGGGTGCGGCCTCGGTCGCGGCGCTCCTTGGCGAGGACCTCGACGTCACCGACGAGACGGTGATGCCGCTGCTGTGTGGCGGCAACCTCGACATGACGATGCTTCGCACGGTGTTGATCCACGCGCTGGCGCGCAGACAGCAGGTTCTCCGCCTCCGGGTCAGAATCGAAGACCGCCCGGGGAAGATGGCCGAACTCTCCGGGCTCATCGCCGACCACGACGCCAACATCCAGACCGTGCGCCACGACCGCGCGCTAGAGCAACTGGACGTCGGGGAGGCCTACCTCACGTTCCAGGTCGAGACCACCGGTGCCGGACACGCCAGACACGTCGTCGACGCGATCGCCGACGCGGGCTACAGCGTCGACGTCGTGAACCACTCGAGCGGCGGGGACCGGCCCCGGACGTAAGCCGGCGGAGCAGGGGACACCGTACCTGGACCGCCCCTGTCCGGGGGTCCTATACTGACCCTCATTTAAAACCCTGAATAATAACAGACACATACTTATATTTAGTCCTCGGATTTTCTTTCCCCGAGGGGTGTCACGTGCTAATTGGTCACAGGGACTGACCGACCGGGCTGGAACATGACAGACAGAACAGAACCGACACGGAAACGGCTCAGGGGTAACCGCCGCTTCGAAAATACGAGAATGAAAAACACACGCGTTACACACGTAAGACGGGAGGTACAGTATGACAGACGGTGAAGGTGAGGAAGTCGGCGAGATGTCCGACGGGCTCCAGGTGGAACTGTTCCATCCGGAGTCCGACCGCGAACCGGGCGACACCAACATCCAGCGGTTCGGGTTCGACATCCATCCGGTGGTGTTCCCGGTCGCACTGGCGGTCATCGCGCTGTTCATCGCGGTAACGATCGCACTCGGAGACGACGCCGCGGCAGCCTACCAGTGGCTGTTCGACTTCATCGGCGCGAACTTCGGCTGGTTCTACCTGCTCGTGGTGAACGTCTTCATCATCGTGTTACTCTACTTCGCGTTCAGCAAGTTCGGTAACATCAAGATCGGAGGCGTCGAGGCCGAGAAGGAGTTCAGCGACTTCTCGTGGATGGCGATGCTGTTCAGCGCCGGCATGGGGATCGGTCTCATGTTCTTCAGCGTCCTGGAGCCGGTGTTCTACTACGTCAGCACGCCCGGCTTCTGGGGTGCCGAAGCCGAGACGGGCGCCGCGGCGACGGCGGCGATGGCACAGACGTTCTTCCACTGGGGATTCCACCCGTGGGCCATCTACGGCCTCGTCGGTCTCGGACTGGCCTTCTTCTCGTTCAACAGGGGCCTGCCGCTGACCTTCCGGTCGATCTTCTGGCCGCTGCTGGGCGAGCGCATCTACGGCTGGCCGGGCCACATCATCGACCTCGTGACGGTGTTCGCGACGCTGTTCGGCCTGGCGACGTCGCTCGGTCTCGGCGTCGCACAGGTGAACACGGGGGTCCAGTACGTCTCGGTCGAAATCCTCGGCGTGCTGGGTAGCGTCCCCAACAACACGCTCTCCCAGATAGCGATCATAGGGGGCATCACGGCCATCGCGACGCTGTCGGTGGCCGCCGGCCTCGACGGCGGGGTCAAGCGTCTGAGTACGCTCAACCTGTACCTGATGCTCATCCTGCTCGCGTTCCTGCTGGTCGTCGGTCCGACGATCTTCATCTTCGGCGCCTGGATGGAGGGACTGGGCGCGTACTTCGGCAACGTCCTCGAACTCGGCTTCTTCCGCGGCGCGATGGGCGCCGGCGGCGGCACCGTCACGGCCTGGACGATATTCTACTGGGGCTGGTGGATCGCGTGGTCGCCGTTCGTCGGCATGTTCATCGCCAGGATCTCGAAGGGACGTACGGTCCGCGAGTTCGTCCTCGGGGTCCTGTTCCTCCCGTCGATGTTCTCGACCCTCTGGCTGTCGACCTTCGGCGGGAGCGCGCTGGCGCCCGCCATCCAGAGTGACGGCCCCGGCGGCGTCGTGGGCGCGTACAACGAACTGGGGTACGGCACGTTCGAGACGCTCGGGATGTTCGTGACGCTG
>CAZAFX010000101.1:0-4155 GCA_964484895.1 uncultured archaeon
GCTCGGAGGACGACCTCACCCACAAGCTGGTGGACATCATCCGCATCAACCAGCGTATCCGGAACAACATCGATATCGACGCACCGGACTTCATCATCGACGACCTCTGGGAGCTGCTGCAGTACCACGTCGCCACCCTGTTCGACAACGACCTCACCGGCGTGCCACCGGCACGCCACCGCTCGGGCCGCAGCCTCAAATCCATCATCGCCCGCCTCAAGGGCAAGGAAGGCCGGTTCCGGCAGAACCTCATAGGGAAGCGGGCCAACTTCTCCGCCAGGACGGTCATCTCGCCGGACCCGAACATCGGCATCAACGAGGTCGGCGTCCCGGAGCTCGTCGCCACGGAGCTGACTATACCGATCACGGTGAAAGAGAAGAACCTGGAGGAGGCCAAGCAGTGGGTGGCCAACGGGCCGAACGAGCACCCGGGTGCGAACTACGTGTTCCGCCCGGACGGCGGCCGGAAGAAAATCACGGAGGAGAACCGGGACGAACTGGTGCAGGAGCTGTCCCCGGGATACCGCGTGGAGCGGCACCTGACGGACGGTGACACGGTCCTGTTCAACCGGCAGCCGAGCCTCCACCGCATGTCCATCATGGCCCACGAGGTCAAGGTCATGCCCCACCGCACCTTCCGCCTCAACCTCGCCGTCTGCCCGCCGTACAACGCGGACTTCGACGGCGACGAGATGAACCTGCACGTCCCCCAGACCGAGGAGGCACGCGCCGAGGCGGACGAACTGCTCAAGGTCCAGCACCATATCAAATCTCCGAAGTTCGGCGGCCCCATCGTCGGCATGATGCAGGACCAGATTTCCGGCCTGTTCATGATGTCCCAAGACGACGACATCCCCGCCGAGCAGGCCTATGACATGCTCATCGCGATCGGGGAGTACGACGCCGACCTGCCCGCCGACGGCAGCGTCTCCGGCAACGAGCTGGTATCCATGTTCATCCCGGACGGCGTCACATTCGAGGACGGCGACTTCGAGGTGGAGGACGGCGAGATCGTGTCCGGCGTCATCGACGACGGTATCGTCGGCGACTACGGCGGCGAACTCATCAACCAGATCCTGCTCCAAGCTGAGGAGGAGGACGCTGTCGACTTCCTGAACAAGGTGACGAAGCTCGGGGTCGAGTATATCACCCGGCACGGGTTCAGCATCTCCACCACCGACCTGTCGGTCTCCGAGGATGCGCGGGAGCAGATCCAGGAGCGCATCGCGGAGGGAGAGAAGGAGGCACAGGAGCTGGTGGAGACGTTCGAGTCCGGCGAGATCGAACCGTTCACCGGCCAGTCGGAGCGGGAGACGTTCGAGAACAAGATCACCGCCACGCTCCGCGAGATTTCCACGGACGTGGAACAGGTCGTCAAGGAGGATGTCCCCGACAACGAGGCCCGCATCATGGCAGAATCCGGTGCCCGCGGCTCGATGACCAACCTCGCGGTCATGGCCGGCCTGCTGGGCCAGGAGACCATCCGGGGCGAACGCATCAGCCGCGGCTTCCACGAGCGCAGCCTCCCGCACTTCAAGCGCGGCGAGCTCTCGCCGAAGGCCCGCGGCTTCGTCCGCAACAGTATCTATGACGGCATGGACCCCATCGAGATGTTCTACGAGGTCATGTCGGGCCGCGAAGGCTTGATGGACCAGTCCCTGCGGACCAGGACGTCCGGGTACATGTACCGTCGGGTCTCAAACGCCATCCAGGACCTGACCGTGGACTACGACCACACGGTCCGCGACGCGACCGGGACGGTCGTCCAGTTCACGGCCGGCGAGGACGGCATCGACCCGACCAAGTCGGACCGGGGCGACCTGCTCAACACGGGTGACGGCGCATGAGCGACGACATCACGCTCCCGCCGGCGTACCGGGACCGGGATGACGCGGAGGAGCTGAAGGAGCGGTACCGGGAGATGATGTTCGAACCCGGCGAAGCGGTCGGCACGGTCGCCTCCCAGTCCATCTCCGAGCCGGCCACCCAGATGACCATGGAGACGTACCACAGCGCCGGCGCCGCCAAGGTATCCATCACGCTCGGGCTACCCCGCCTCATCGAGATCATCGACACGCGGAAGAACCCGAAGACACCGATCATGGACGTCTACCTCGAGGACGGCTACCGCGACGAGGAGTCGGCCCGCGACGTGGCCGCAGAGATCCAGGCGGTCACCTTCCAGGACGTCGTCTCCACCGACAGCTTCGACATCGCCCACCTGGAACTGGAGTTCGAGGTGGACGAATCGGTGCTGGACGAGTTCCGTATCGATATGGACGAGGTCGTCGACGTGCTCCGGGAGAAGCTGAACAACGCCCACCTCGAGCACAGCGACGGCACCATCACCGCGTACCCGGACGCGGAGGATTATGACCTGACGGACCTCCAGGAGATGAAGAAGAAGGCGATGGATGTCCGGCTCAAGGGTATCAAGGGCATCGAGCACGTCGTCCTGGTCGAGGACGAGGAGGACGACGAGTACCGCATCCAGACCGCGGGCGTCAACCTGCGGAAGGTGCTCAAGCTCGAGGGCGTCGACCAGACCCGCACCACCACCAACGACCTGTTCGAGGCGGAGAAGGTGCTGGGCCTGGAGGCCGCCCGCAACCTCATCCTCGAGGAGCTCCAGTCCACGCTGGACGAGCAGGGGATGAACGTTGACGTCCGCTGGCTGCTCATGATATCTGACACGATGACCAAGAACGGCGAGATTCAGGGCTGCACCCGGTACGGCCTCACCGGCGCCAAGCACTCGGTGCTGGCCCGGTCGGCGTTCGAGGAGACGAAAAAGCACCTCACAACCGCCGCCCTCAAAGGCGAGGAGGACCCGCTGGACTCGGTCGTGGAGAACCTCATGGTCGGCCAGGTCATCCCGGTCGGCACCGGCCAGCTCGAGCTCAAGGCCGAACCCGGCAAGGCCGACCCGGTCGAGGACCCGACCGTCCCCATGGAGGTCGAGACCCCGGACACCACCGACTACGAGGAACTGGTCGACGGCACCGTGGACGAGGTCAAGGACCGCGTCCGCGAGGAAGATGTTGACGTGACCGAGGTCCTCGCAGCGGAGCGCGCCGGCAAGGACCGCAGCACCCTCACCAACTGGCTGGAGGGCCGCACGGACGAGGACACCACGGACTATGCATCACTGGTGGACGGCACGGTCGACGAGGTCAAGGACGCCGTCCGCGACGACGATCTCGACCCCGACAAGGTCCTAGCAGCGGAGCAGGACGGGAAGGACCGGAAAACGCTGGTCGAATGGCTTGAACGACGGGCCGAGGAGGCATGACCGTGGAGGACGACGTCCAGGACGCCGCGGAACGCGGCGCGGTCATCACCGGCACCGAGGAGACCATCAAGGAGATGGCCGACCTCGCACAGGTCGTCATCGCCGCCAACATCCCACACGATCTCGCCGCACGGGTCCGCGACGCCGCCGAGGAGCACGACGTCACGGTCGAGGAGGCGGACGCGGACAACCACGAGCTCGGCTCGCTCTGCATGGAGCCGTACGCCACCAGCGTCGTCGGCATCCGGACATAAGGATACAGCACAGATGGAAGTGACGACCAGATGAGTATCACGTTCGACTCCGAGACCATCCGCAAGATCAACGTCTTCGAGGAGATCACGGGCGTCGAGGTCCGCGACGCGGTCATCGACCAGGACAGCGCCCACTTCGTCGTCGACGACGACAAGGTCGGCATGGCCATCGGCAAGGGCGGCAGCACCGTCCAGAAGGTCCAGGACAACCTCGACCAGAACGTCCGCGTCTACGGCTACACCGACAACGTCGAAGAGTTCGTCGCCAACATCGTCCCCGCCGACATCAATGGCGTGGACGTCAACGAATCAGGCGACGAGACCGTCGCCACCATCCACGTTGACCGCGACCAGCGCAGCCGCGTCGTCGGTAGCGGCGGCAAGACCATCACCATCGTCAAGCGCCTCCTCCAGAAGGAGTTCGGCATCGACGACGTCACCGTCGAATAAGCCCTATGCCAGACGACACCCCCGTCTCCGCGGACCTGCCGGACAGCCCCATCCACACCACACCCGACCCAGCAGGGCCGTCAGCAGGGCGACCAAAAAGAAGGCGATCAGCAAAAACAGCATCAAAAAGACGGTGTCGGTGGCGTAAAATGTCGCCCC
>CAZAFX010000102.1:0-234 GCA_964484895.1 uncultured archaeon
ACTTCGAGACGGTCGACGCCGTCGAGGCCACCGCAGAGCGCCTGGAGGGCCTCGGGGTTGACCAGGGTGAAGTCCTGGAAGTCGTTCACCATCCGCGGGCAGGCGGTGTTGACGAAGATATTGATGCCGAACCCCTTGAAGTCGTACTCCATGATACGGTCGCCGACGAAGACGTAGACCTCCTTCCCGTGCTCCTCCAGCTGCTCCCTGACGTGCCGGACGACCGGCCGCGGG
>CAZAFX010000102.1:244-4141 GCA_964484895.1 uncultured archaeon
GCCTCCGCTTCACGTGCTCCACGACCGGCTCAGGGTTCTGCTCCTTGATGGTCGCTATCACCCCCCACTTCTCATCGTCTTTATGCTTCAGGACGCGGGCGTACTGCTGCTGCAGGTACTCGTCCTGTGACAGTGCGTCCTCCAGCTCGTAGATAGCGGTCTGCACAGGGTCGAGCACGTAGGTCTTCCCGTACTTCGCGATCTCCTCGGGATGGAACCGGCCGCTCCCCACGTAGAGGAACGCGTCCACCTCTTCTTTCACCTGCAGTGCGGCCCCGGCATCGCAGCCCAGCACCTGCCCCTCGTTCCGCACCCGCGACCCGGTGCCCCCTTTCACGGCCTCGAACCCGTGCTCGTTCAGCCAGTCCACCACCGCGTCCAGCTTGTGCATATGCTGCGCGGTCGACACCACCCCGAGCGTCTCCTCCTCCATCGTATCCGCCTGCTCCTCGAGGATGGGCGTGAAGTCACGGTCGTACCGGAACGGCACGTGGTACACAGCGATGTCATCCCCGTCGACCTGCCGGTCCCCGAGGTAGAACGGCGCGTGCCCCAGGTGGATGAGCGCGTCCCCGTCCAGCGCCGCCACCTTGTGGTCGGCCAGATCGCACGCCCCGAACGTCGCCTCCGGCACCACCAGCGGCTCGATGCCCCGGTCCCGCAGACGGTCCGCCACCTCCAGCATCTCCGGCTTGATGCCCTCCGGCCCCTGCACGCCAACGGTCTCGAATCCCTCCTCCTCGACCGCGTCAAGCGCCTCCTCAAGCTCCATACCGCCACCTCACGCGCAGAAGCTTAAAAAGTCGTCAGTCGAGCACGGCGTCCACCGCCAGCAGCGCGAAGAACCGGTCGGCCGCCCGCCGCGCCGCATCGTCCCCCGCATCCCGCAGGTAGTCGTCCACAGCTGCCTGCGCCGCTGCCACGGCGTCGTCGTCCAGCGCCCGCACGTCCTGCCGAACGCTGCCGTCCCCGGACCGACCACCCCGCAGCTCCGCCCGCAGGCACGTGGATTCGGTGTCGGCCGGGTCGTACAGCTTCATCTCCACGCCAGGACTGCGGTTCCGCTGCAGCCGGTCGTACCGCGGCCCGGTCCGGCTGTGCGGCCCGTCACGCCAGAACTCTGCCCGGTACGTCCCCTCGCCGCTGATCGCTACCCGGTGGTAGCCCTGCGCCTGGATGCCGTCAACGGTCACGCGGCCGTCACCCCACCGCCACGACACCGGGTCCATCACGCATCATCCCCGAACAGCGGTGACAGCCCGTTCAGGCGCGCGTCGACGGCGTCGAAGAACGCGGGAGCGGCTGCCTGCCCGGTCCGCGGCTCCCCGGCCTCCTCATGCACGTACACCGCCTCCACCGCCGCGGTCACATCCTGCAGCTCGTCGTGCGTGAGCTCCGTGGCGCGCTCCTGGAGCCTAGATGCAGACTCCGCCAGCAGGTACTCCCCCTTCGTGCCGTACTGATGCTCCCGGACGACCGGCCGTAGTTCATCCCACAGGTACCGCCCAGCCTCCTCACCGGTGTATGTCAGATCACCCATCGTACCACTCCGGAAGTAATACGCCGTAATATTTAAACCGGTGATGGGCGCAGGCCTGATCACAGCTCCCGGAGCCGGTCGAGAATGAACCGGTGCTCGGCGCGGGCCACGGTCCGCCGCACCCGCTGCAGCGCGTCCCCCGGCACCGCGACGGCGTCGATACCGTGCTCGACGGCGTGCCGGATCAGGTCGTGGTCGGCCTCGTCCAGCAGGATGGCTGTCTCGCAGCCGTCCCCGTCCACCGCAAGCTTCGCGACGGCGTTCCGCAGCGCGTCCCGGTCACCATCCTGCCGCAGTGCGGGCACATCGAGCGCGAGGAACGCCGCGCCGTGGTCAGCGAGCGTGCTGCTCCGCATCACCCCGCCGTAGCTCCCCAGCACGGTGCCGTGGCCCCGCACCTGCTGCGGATCGTCGACGTCCACCAGCCGGTTGGCGCTGCCCGGTGTCCGCGTCCATACCGCGTCGTCGGCGTGCTGCTGCACGGCGTCGGCGGCCACGCGGTCGGAGCCGGCCGCGGTGATGACGGCGCCGTCGGCCTCCCCGTGCACGTCGTTCCACGTCTTCACCGTGGTCGCGGTCATGGGCCCCTGCCCGCCGCCCTCCACCGCCCCGACATCCGCCGACCCGGCGGTCCCGGTGGTATCATCCTCCTCGGTGACAAGGCCGGCGGTGCCGTGCAGCGTGATACGCTCCCCGTTGGAGAGCATGTCGGTCCCGTTCCCGGTCCCGACGATGCACGGCGTCCCGAGCCGCGCCGCCAGCAGCGCGAGGTTGGAGGTGATGCCGCCGGCGTCGGCGACCACGCCGCCCACGGTGTCGAGCACGGGCAGGAACCGCTCCGCGGCATCGACGGAGACGACGATGTCCCCGGCTGCCACCTGCGATGTATCGGTGTCGCTGTAGACGGTGGTGACCGGGCCGGACGCCGTCCCGCCCGCAGCGCCACGGCCGCGGATGAGCGGGTCGGCCGCCTCCCGGCTGTCCTCGCCGTCGCGGGACACGGTGTCGAGGCCGACGACGGACACGGAGTTGTGGTGGAGGCAGACATCCAGCTTGAACGTACCGGACCGGAACGACCCGACCTCGGCGGCGACCTCCGCCAGGTCCGCCAGCTGCTCCCGGGACAGCGCCGGCTGCTCCCGGTGGTCACCGGCCACGCGCTGCTTCACGGTCTTGCCGGACGTCGGGTCCCGCTCGATCTTCCAGCCCTTGGACGCGATCGCCTCCTCGGCCACGCTGCCGTCACTGCCGATGACGTGCATGTCGGGCGTGGTGCTGCCGCCGGATAGCGCGGTCCCGTACCCGAGGACGGACTCGACCAGGTACCGGTCGCCGTCCCACCGGTTCATCACGGACGCGGAGACGTCCGCGTCCACCATCCGCTGCACGATGACCGCCATGGAGTGGATATCGCCGACCACCGGCTCCGCCCCGAGCGCCGAGGCAGCGTACAGCGACGCCCAGCACGACTTGACGGCCTCGACCACGGCGTCCTTCCCGTTCACGTTCAGCCGGGTCTCGTGCGCACCGGGGATGTCCGCCCCGGTCACGGAGCTGCGGACGGCGACGAACTCGGTCTCCCGCTGCCCGCCCACCAGGTCGACGGCCTCACCCCCGGCGTTCCGCACCTCCTCGCTCATGTTGATCTGGCTGTACGCCTCCACGATCTCCTCCCGTAGCGCGTCGGACAGCTCGGCATCGGTCACGAGCGATCGGACACGGTTGGCGGCCTGCTGCACGGCCGCGACGTCGTCCCGGTCCACCCCGTCCACGAGCTGCTGGATATCCTGCTCCAGCCCGTTCTCCCGGACGAACGCCTCGAACGTGGGCGCGGTCACCACGAACCCGCGCGGCACGGACAGTCCGCGCTCCTGCAGCGCGGCGAGCCGCGCAGCCTTCCGGCCCAGCGTCCGCGCGTCGTCGGGGTCAGCCTCATGCAGCCAGGTGAGCGGCATACCCGTTGAGATGGGCGTGGCAGACATAAATAAGTTTGAGCGCCGCCGGCCGCACCGGCACCGGTGCCCCGGACCGCCTCAGTCCTGCTCCACGGGCAACTGCTCGATGTCGTCGGCGTCCAGGTCGGTCCGCCGCAGGTCGCGGTCCTCGCCCTCGCTGAAGACGGAGGCAAGGTGCACCTTGTACGTCCCGTCCTTGATCTCGACGATGAGCGGTGCCTCCTCCAGCAGCTTCCGGAGGTCGATTTCGTAGACGCCGTCGTCGGTCACCCGGATGGACTCCAGGTCGAACTCCACGTCCACGTCGGCGTCACCGGACCGTTGCTTGACGTTGTCGATGAACGCGTCCAGCTCGTCCATCACCTGCTTCTTCTCCTCCCGCAGCTCGTCCGTATCCCGGTC
>CAZAFX010000103.1:0-3539 GCA_964484895.1 uncultured archaeon
GGGAGCTGCGGGGAGCACGGCGAGGTAGAGGCGGAGCCGACGCTCATCCTGTCGGCCATCATCGACGACGGGTACGGGAACATCCGGACCGTCTGTTTCCGCGACCAGGCGAAGCAGTTGCTCGGCGCGGAAGGGGAGGAGTTCGACGGGGACGCAGAGGCAGTACAGGAGTATAGCCGTGCCGTGAAGGGGTCGCGGGTGACGGTCCGCGGCGAGGCGCGGTACAATGACTATTTCAACCGTATAGAGCTGATGTGCAACGACGTGTCGCCGGTCGAGACGGCGGACGTCATCGAGCAGCGGCTCGCCGAGGTCGGTAGCAGTGAGTGAAGACGACGTAAGCCTCCAGGACCTGCCAGGTGTCGGAGAGAAAACCGCGGAGAAGCTGGAAGATGCCGGGTACAGCAGCCTGCGGTCGATCGCCGCGCTCAGTGCGTCGCAGCTGCAGGACGCGGCCGACATCGGTGAGAAGACTGCACACACCATCATCAGCGGCGCGCGGGACGAGCTCGACATCGGGTTCGCGACCGGCACCGAGAAGCTTGAAGAGCGGCAGCAGGTCACCCGTATCAGCACCAGCAGCGAGGAGTTCGACGAGCTGATGGGGGGTGGCATCGAGTCCCAGGGCATTACCGAGTTCTACGGCGAGTACGGCTCCGGGAAGACACAGGTCGCGCTGCAGCTCACCGTGAACGCGATGAACGCCGAGGAGGACGAGTCAACGGGCGTGATCTTCATCGATACCGAGGACACGTTCGTCCCGGAGCGCGTGAAGCAAATGGCCGAGCAGCAGGACATGGAACCGGACGCGGTACTCGACAACATCTTCGTGGCCCGCGCCTACAACTCCGACCACCAAATCCTGCTCGGGGAAAAGGCCCAGGAAATCGCCGAGGACAACGACATCGGGCTGATCGTGGTCGACTCCCTGACCGGGCAGTTCCGGAGCGACTACGTCGGCCGGGGCGAGCTGGCGGAGAGGCAGCAGAAGCTCAACAAGCACATGAACACACTGCTCCGCCTCGCCAACAGCCATAACGCCGCGGTAGTTGTCACCAACCAGGTCATGTCCAACCCGGACCAGATGTTCGGCGACCCGACCAAGGCCATCGGCGGCCACATCCTCGGCCACAAGTCCACGTTCCGCGTCTACCTGCGGAAGAGCAAGAAGGACAAGCGCGTGGCCCGCCTCGTGGACTCGCCGTACCTACCGGAGGGCGAGGCCGTCTTCAAGATTACCGATGCCGGCATCGTCGACGCGTAGCCGCGACGGGCAGTGTTACACGATGTCGTCCTGACTGACGATGACGAAGTCGCCGACCGACTTGACCGCGCTGAACGGAATCATGAACCTGCCGCTGCTGTCCTGCTCCACGTTGATGTCGTTGAGATGCTGCGTGGAGTCCGTGACCAGCAGGTTCATCAGTTCCCCTGTTTCGGAGACGAAGCTGACGTCATCGACCTCCCCGAACGTCCGCCCCTTCTCCTCGCTGACGATGGTCTTGCCGACGAGGTCGCCCCCGCGAATCTTCGCTACCATGTGTACCACAGAACCGGTTGTCCCGAAGAGTATTATATATGTTAGTGCCGCGGGCTGTAGAGGTAGTTCCTGCCCTGCCGCTCTCGCTCCACCAGTTCCTGCTCCATCAGCCGCCGAAGGATGTTGTTCACCGACCTGATCGCGTGGTCCCGGCTCTTGTACGACTCCGTCCCCAGGTGCTCCACGATCTCCCCCGAGGTCGCCGTGCCCAGCGACTCCACCGCGTCGAAGACCGCCGACTGCTTCTCCGTCAGGCGGCTGGTATCCGGTGCCTCGTCCGTCCCCTCTGACTCCTCCTGATCGTCAGCACCTCCGCCATCGCTGTTCATCTCGTGCGCACTCTCATCGGGCGCGGCCGCACGCACATCGTCCGCGTCGATGATGGACTTCCCCTCCTCGGCCGCGTTCACGACGCAGTCATTGCAGAGCCGCAGTACTTCACGCGGGAATCCACCGGTCTTCTCGTACACGGCAAGCAACGCCTCCTGCGTGAACGGTTCGGTCGAGGCACCGCCAACCCGTTCAATCCGGCGGCGGATGAGCTCCACCGTGCTGTCCTTGTCAAGCGAGGACAGGTTCACGACATCGGTCGCACGGCTGTACAGCGTGTTCACCTCGTCCTGCAGTCTGTCCTCGAACCCCGGCAGACCGGCCGCCACAACAGTCAAGGCATCGATGTGATCCATCGCCGTCCGGAGCCACTCCAGCACCTCGGCCGACGCCTCGTGCCCCTCGTCCACCAGGAGGATGACCTGTGAATCGAACGCCTCGTTCACGCGGTCGTGAATATTGTACAGGGAATAGGAGTTGAACCGGCGCTTCAGCCACCCCGGCGACAGCACCTCGTCACGGAGGTACGCGAGCAAATCCTCCTCAGACAGCGGCGGCTTCGACATGTAGAAAAGCGGCTGCTGCCGGCCGTACTCCGCCTCGAGGCTGCGCAGGAGGTTCGTCTTCCCCGCCCCGGTCTCTCCGAGGAGGAGCGTGAACTTACTCCCGGCCTCGATGCTGTTCCGGACACGCTGATGTTCACGCTCATAGCCGATCATCAGGTCCGGGTAGATACGGAAGCTGAACGGGTTCCGCGTCCAGCCATACTCCTCCGTCCATGCATCAAACCGGGAGGGCATCGCTACCGTACTGTCCCCCGACGAAACTATTTAAATGCTGACCTGGTTCACACACGTTCATGCACGCTTTCACCGGCGCGCATCACGAGTTTTCACGGCTTCTGTGCATGGCCATGACAATCACTTCTTCTTCACATGCTGTTCGCTCCGGCAGCAGGCCGATCCGCTCAAATACGGCTCAGGTCGAACAAAAACAGGTTAAAGGAGTTTCACGACGAGAGAAGGTCCGTGCTCCAGCACACATACATACACGTGATTTACACTATGAAGGTGTGTATCGGCGTTTCTTTTCACGATTCTGCACGCTACTTCATGAACCTATCTTTGTCCTTTTTAGTGGTCTGAAAAGCATTTATTCGTCTTTTTATCACCTTCATAATAGAGTCTTTTCGCAGAATTATGAACTTCATACCCCCGGTTCCGGTCGATGTTTAACGGCTAATCGGAGGATTGACGTGAGTGGTCGCCAGGGTGGCCGGGTCGTGGCCGCGGAATCGGCGGGAGATGTGAGGGGTGCGCAGCGAGCTGCGGGTGAGCTGGGGATAACAGGGTGGTCGATGTGAGGGGTGACGGTGCGTGGCGGCTGTCTGCGTTGCTGGTCGTCGTGGGGCTGGTGCTCGTGTTCGCGGCATCGACGTATTACCAGCCTGAGCGCGTTTCTATTGGGGATATCGGGCCTGATCAAGTGGGGGAGACCGTGGTCATCGTGGGGAACGTGACCGGGGTGCGGGCGGGGGACGGGGCGGTGTTCGTCACCGTCCAGAACGGCGGGGAGCGTCTGACGGCTGTGTATTTCGGGCAGCAGCTGGATGTGGAGCGGTTCCAGCGGTACCGGGTGCGGGGGCGGGTGGATGTCTACCGGGGGCGGC
>CAZAFX010000103.1:3549-4124 GCA_964484895.1 uncultured archaeon
GAGACAGTACAGCGGTTAGAGCAGCGCGTCGCATCGCTCGAGACGACCGTCGAACGACAGACGCAGACCGCGGTGAGCCGACGATCGGCACTGAAAGCGATCGGTGTCGCCGGTGTGAGTGGGAGAAAAGAGGATATGGCCCGCCTGTAACACGGAACGGTCATGGGCTGACCCTGTTCGGGAGCGTTCACGTCCGCTGACCGGGGCGGGCCTGCCGGTACTGGGACCTAGAGATTTATATGTTACCAGTATGCGCCGACGAGCGGCTCGTATGCGAGGCGTTCCGTCTTCGACGGGGTGGGTTCAAGGCCGTAGAAGTTGCGCATCTCGTTGATGTACCTGTTGAGCTCTTCTTCGGCGAGTTCGGCCTAGTACTCAAAGTGTTCGCGGAAGAGGTAGTCGTAGCATATCTTGCGGAAGAACTGGTGGCTGCGCTTGTGTTCGTCGCCGGGGAGGTCGACGATGAGCTTGGCGATCGGGTTGAGCTCGAGGACGCCGAACAGACCGTCATCGGTCTGTGTGGGGTTGGTGCGGGTCCACATGGCGATGTCGAAGGCGAGGGTGACGTTGGCGCC
>CAZAFX010000104.1:0-4073 GCA_964484895.1 uncultured archaeon
CCTCGGCGTCGCTGTTCGGGACGGGGAGCTGGGTGGGCGTGCCGCCGGTCGCACACAGGAGCCCGTCGTACGCGAGTGTCTCCCCCCCGTGGAGCCGCACCACCCGCTCGTCCGCACCCTCCGCCTCGGCCAGTCGCACCGCCAGCCGCTCCACACGCTCCACGTGCAGCCAGTCGTGGCTCGGCGGCACCCCGTCGAAGTACGCCCGGGCTGTCTCCCGGATGCTGTCCGTATCAACGTCCATGGTCGAGGTGTGCGGCCGCGGCGCTTAAAACGGTCCCGGACGCCCTACAGCGGGGCTGCGTCCACGAGCTCCGGGAACCGCTTGGCGACAACCTCTATCGCCTGGTTGGCCTCGGGACTCGTGGCGGCATGCGCGACATGGTTCCCCAGGTACTCGGCTGCTGCGTTGTATGCATCCCCGGAAGCCTCCGGCAGGCCGAAGGCGTCGATGTCGCCCCCGTCCTCAAGCGCATCCGCATAGAGCCCGAGACCAGCGGTAAATAGCGCTCCGCCACCGTATCCGATCTTCTCCGCGAACGTGTACCCGTCGTCATCCGGTGCATCGACATTTTCTGCGCCTCGTGGACCTCATCGTCCTTTGTGCTCCCGCGCTCCGTCCCGCTCCCTGGCGTATACCGTGGCAATGTTGTCACCTAGTAATAACAATGGCGCTCATAGTTTATAAAAGTTTGGTTTCTGCTGGGCTGCAGCGGTCGTAGACTGCCAGGACGCGGGTGAAACGGGGGCTAGCTGCCGAGCAGGTCGTCGAACGCGTCCGTCCACGTGAGCTGGGTCTCCGCACCGACCGCCCACGCGATGCCGATGGCCTCTGCGACCTCCTGCTCCGTGGCGCCCTTGTCCATCGCCTGCTTCGCGTGGGCCTCCGTACAGTGCTGGCAGCGGGACGCGACCGAGACACCGAGCGCGACCAGCTCCATCACGTCCCCGTCCAGTGCGGCGTCGTCGAAGATGGCCTCGTGGAACTCGCCGAACGCCTTCGACGCCTCCGTCAGGTGCTTCTTGTACCACGCCTTGCCCAGCAGCTCCTCGTATCCGTCCTCCATCCAGTAGATCTGGGTCGAGCCCGAGGTCAGCCAGGCGGCGCCCAGCGCGGCGGCGATCTCCTCGTCCGACGCTCCTTCCTCCTTCGCTGTCTCGACGTGGCGGCGGACCGCGTCCTCGCTCCGGAGCACGGTCGCCGTCGCGGCCGCGATGTACGCCTTGGTCAGCCGGTCCAGCTCACCGTGCTCGTACACCTGCTTCTCGAAGATGTCGAACGCGTCGTGCGCCTTGCCGAGGTGCTCATCCAGCCAGTCCGCGTCGGGCATGCCGTGACCTGCGCCGGCGCGCGTTTAATATGTTGTGGGCGCTACAGCTGCCGCTTCATCCAGTCCGCCACCGCCCCGACCATCGCGTCCTGGTGCGCCTGCTGCCGGAACAGGTGGTCAGCCCCCTCAACGATCTGCAGGTCCTTGGGCGTGTTCGCCGCCTCGTACAGCGCCTCGGAGTCCGACACCGGCACGATCTCGTCCGCGTCCCCGTGCACGAACCGGACCGGCGCCGTGACATCTCCCACGACGTCCAGCGCGTCGTACTGCTGGAGGTCCTCGTAGAACTGCCACCCGATCGTGACCTCACCGCGCTTGACGGTGGGGAAATGGATGTGCCCCATCCGCCGCCACCGGTCGATCTCGCGCCCCTGAAACAGCTGCTCGGTCTCGCTGCTGCGCGGTGCCGCCACCGGCACCAGCGCGCCCACGCGGTCATCGTCCGCGGCGACGAGGATGCTGGTCATGCCGCCGAGGGAGTGGCCGCCGACGCCGATGCGGTTCGGGTCCACGTCCCCGCGGCTCTCGAACCAGTCCAGCGCGTCCCGCAGATCCTGCACCTGATTGCTGAGCGTCATGTCCTCGCAGGCGCCCTCGGATGCGCCGACGCAGTCGGTGAAGTCGAACCGGAGCGTGACGATGCCACGGTCGGTGAGCGCGTCCGCCGCCGCCTCCAGGTGCGGGATCTCCTTGTACCCGGTGAACGAATGGCACAGGACGGCGCCGGGGAACTGCTGCGACGGGTCGTCGTGCGCCGCGTCCGCAGGATGGTCGATGACGCCGGCGATCTCCATGTCGCGCCCGTTCTCGAACCGCACCGTCGTCGACCGCATGTCCCGGCCTGGCCGGTGCGCGGTCATAAACGTTGCGCCCGCTGCACGTCAGGGCAGCGCGTCGACGCCGACGAACGACCCGTCCTCCAGCACCACCGCACCGTCGATCTCGAGGCGGCCGCCGTCCCGGAGGTCGGCGACGAAGTCCTGGTGGACCGCCGACCGGTTCACCTGCGGCTCAACCCGGTCGTCCATCGCCCGCCACCGCTCCGCGACCGCCGCCGCCACGGCGGCCTCGTCCCTGTCCAGCCCGGCACTGAACGCGTCGAACCGGCTGTACCGGAGCGCCTCCTCCGCCTCCGCCACCAGCGCGTCGAACCGGTCGGCGGCGAGGCCGCGGCGGTCGATGCCGGCGGTGTCCACCAGCCGCTGCAGGCAGAACGGGTACGCCATGCCGAGCGCGATGTGGACGGTGCCGCCGATCTTCTCGTCGAACAGGATGTTGTGCGTGAACCGGTCGATCGCGAAGTTCGTGCCGATCCCGATTTCCCCGGCGCGCCGGACACCGGCGTCCGTCTCCAGCAGGTCGTCCAGCAGGTCCTCCCGCCGCCCCGCACCGTGGTCCACCACCTCCCCGTCCTCGAAGACGAGGTGGACGTCCTCCACGGCCTTCCCGTCGACGACCGCCGGGATGTCGAACGTGATCTCGCCCTCCACCGATTCCGCGATGGGGGTGGTGAACACCTCGCCGCCCGGCACGTTCCGCGTCCCGTCGCTCAGCGCCCCGACCCGGTTCACCCCGTCGTGCTCGCCGATGCCCAGCGTGAGGTCGGTGCCGTCGCCCACGAGCCGTACCTCGCTGCCGTCGTCGACCAGCCGCTTCAGCGGACGGTACCGCTCCGCCTCGGCCGCCCAGTCACGCACGCACGCGTCCACCACGAAGTCACGGTACGCCGCCTCCGACATGCTGGCCTCCTGCGCCCGGGCTGCGGTCGGGTACTCCGTCAGCGCCCATTTCACGTTGTCGATACGGTGCTCGCGCAGGTGCTGCCGCGCCCGCTTCCGCCGGTTGATGCGCTCCCCTGGCACGTCACCGAGCTCACGCGTGTTCCGCGGTGCACGGATGCGGCACTGCGCGTCAAGGTTGTGGAACTTCTCCTCCACGTGGTCCGGGATGGCGTCCACCTGCTCGCCGGAGCCGTGCTCGTACAGCAGCCGGTCGAACGCCGCGTCCCGCCGGTCCGTCACCGGGATGCCGCCCCGGTCCAGCACCGTCCTGAACACATGCAGCGCGAGCGGCCGCGCCGGCTCCCCGAAGCTCACCTCCACCAGGTCCCCGTCCTCCACGGCCATGCCACGGTCGACCAGGATGGCGGCCCACCGCTGCAGCGCGTCGTCGTTCATCCGCCACCCCCGGGATTGTACTTGTGGATGGCCTCGCCCCGCGCATCCGCGCACGCCTCGTGGAAGGCCTCGGACAGCGTCGGATGCGGGTGCACGGTCAGCACCACGTCCTCCAGCCGCGCCCCCATCTCGATGGCAAGGGTCGCCTCGCCCACCAGCTCGGCGACCCCGGGACCCGCCATCTGCACACCCAGCAGCGCCTCCGTCTCGGCGTCCGCCACGACCCGGATGCGGCCGTCGTCCCGGTCCATGGTCGCGGCCCGGCCGGACGCCGCGAACCGGAACGACCCCGTCACCGTCTCGTATCCTTCCTCCGCGGCCTCGTCCGCGGTCATGCCGACGGTCGCGACCTCGGGCGTGGTGTAGACGACCGCGGGCACGATGAAGTCCGCCGCGCTGGCCTGCCCGGCGATCGCCTCGGCCGCGACCTTTCCCTCCTGGTACGCCTTGTGCGCCAGCATCGGCTCGCCGGCCGCGTCCCCAATCACGTAGATACCGTCCGCCGCCCGCATCTGCTCGTCCGTTACGACGAACCCGTCCTCGTCCACCTCCGCCGCGGTGTTGT
>CAZAFX010000105.1:0-4053 GCA_964484895.1 uncultured archaeon
AAATAAGGTCCTCCCAGTCTTCCCCGGTCTTCCGCCCACTGCCGGTGCCGCGAGGCCTACGACGCATGCACCGGCCGGGCTAGGATGAGGAGTCCCGCCTCCCCGATTTGAACGGGGGACCATCCGCTGGCTGCTGTGGATCACATCCGGCTGGATCTACAGGCGGACGCTCTGCCAGCCTGAGCTAAGGCGGGATGACGCAGGACAGAGACGTGGCTGCTACTTATATAAATGTTCAAGCAGTGTCAGCCGAACCGCGCATCGGCCGTGCCGGACTCCGTCTTCCCGGTCGATTCACCGCGACGGTACTGCATCCGGGCGCCCGGCAGCGTCACGGCCCCCTCGACGGCGACCTGTGCCGACAGCTGGTACGTCAGGATGCGCTCCTCACCGGGCTCGAGCCGGCCGAGGTTCCACTCCATCTCGGTCGTCTCGCCGCCCTTCCGGATGCGCTCCGGCGGCGTCGCGTCGAACTTCTCGATGAGCGACGCGATGCTCGGGACAGTGTCCGTCACCGTGACGCCGTCAAGCACCCGGCCGGACCGGTTCTCCACGCGGAGGTGGACGGAGTGGTTCCCGTCACGCTGGTAGACGCGCTTCACGATCGTCGGCTGCCGGTACTGCCAGACGCCGTACCCGGCGAGAAGGAGCAGCGCGACGATGATGGCGGCCGGCACCCAGTAGTGCACCTGGTAGGACACCGTGACACGTTGCCCGGGCGCCAGCTGGCCGAGTTGCCACTCGTAGACCGCTGATCCTGCAGCGGTCGATGACGCGGTCGGCTCCCGGGAGAACGATACGAACATCGACATATAGGCGGGGACGCTGCCGGAGACGGTCGTCCCGTCGCTCTCCACGTTCCCCCGGTTCCGGACGGTGACGGACGTGCTCCGGGCCAGCAGCTGGAACGAGCTGTCCCGTTCCTCGACCACGCGTTCCACCTGCTCCACCCGGACCTGTGCCGTCCGCCGCTCCTGCTGCCGGCCGTCCAGCGATTCCACCGTGGCCGCCAGCGTCTTCACGCCCGCATCGTACTGGCCGAGCGGGAGACTGGCTGTCAACGTGGCCGTCCCCGACGGGCCCAGCCCCGGTACCGACACGGCCTCCTGCACGTCTCCGAGGTCGAGGACAGCCCGGTACGCGTTCGCTGCCAGCTCGTGATCCCGCACGTTCTTCACCGTGACGGAGACGTTCACACGGTCGCCCGGCCGGTAGCTGACCCTGTCCGTCGTCAGGTCCGTGACGATGAGCGTCCGGTTCCGCACCACCTGCACCACCGCCTGGCGCTCGACCATCTGCCCGTCACGCCGCACCCTGATGCGGATGCCGTAGTTCCCCTCGACCGCGTTGGCATCCGGGGAGACATACAGCGGCACGTACCGCGTCCCGTCCTCCGGCACCGCCACCACCGTCCGCGGCATGAAATACCAGCCCGGATGGGATACCCGGTAGCCGACCTGGAACACATCGTCCGCCTCACCGCGGTTCGTGATGCTGACGTTGAACACCGCCGTCTCGTCCGCCTCCGGCCAGACCCGCGGATCGTCAGACGAGACACCAACCTCGAACGACTGGGCCGCCGCCAGCGGCACCGCACCGAGCAAGCAGAGGAACAGGACGGTCCATCTGACGCCACGCATCACACCCACGGATTTAAATGCCGTACCTTAAAAATGCTACCGCGCCTTCGGTACGTGGCGGGGTGGTGTAGCGGCAACATCGGGGCTTTGGGAGCCTCGGCCGGCGGTTCGATTCCGCCCCCTGCCATCCGATCCCAGACGCGCGGGTTGACCACGTCACCCTCCGCATCCCCGCAGACGGGGTCGACGACGCGCTCGCGTTCTACCAGGACGCGCTCGGGTTCACCCCCGAACGGCTGGACGCCTACCGCACCGGAGAACGCACATCGTTCGCGTTCCGGCTCGGCCCGCAGGCACTCCTCCACGTCCGGCCGGTCGACGGCTTCACGCCGCCTGGAGACGGGAACTACGACCACTGCTGCCTGCTGGTGGACGCGGACATCGACACCATCCGGGAGCGGCTCGCAGACAACGATGGTCCCGTCGACCGCGACGGCGAGCCCTCGGTGCCACGGGCCGCGGACCGGCCGTCTACATCCGAGACCCGTTCGGCTACCGGCTGGAGCTGAAGGCGCGATACTGACCCTGGGCCGGGACCTCCGCCGTCACCCTGTCCTGCGGCGGGCGGCGGTGTACGCGAGGCCGGTGCCGGTGACGATGATGGCGGCGATGAGGATGGGGGTGTCCGGGGCGAACAGCGCGGCAGCGGCGCCGGCGAGGGCGGAGGGGACAGCCTGCCCGAGGGCGCGGAGGGACGTGTTGACCCCGAGCACCGTACCCTGCTCGCCCGCCCCGGCCGTGTCCGAGATCATGGTGGTGGTGAACACCTGGGCGACCGCGTTGCTGAACGCGAACAGTGGCAGGACGAGGAGGAAATACAGCAGCTCGTGCGGGAGGTAGAGGAGGAAGATGAATGCGCCGGTGAGGATGAGCGCGACCGGGAGGACGCGGGCCTCGTCGAACCGGTGGGAGGCGAACGGCACCACCTTGAGCTGGCCGATGAGGACGAGGGCGCCGATGAGGAGGAAGACGTTCCCGATCATGAACTGGTCCAGCCCGAACCGCTCCGCGAGGAACACCGGGATGAACGACGTGAAGAACGTGAACCCGGAGAAGTACAGGAGCGAGACACCGTACAGCTGGCGGCGGCCCGGCACCGCGAAGGCGCGGACGATGTTGTGCACGCTCTGCAGCCAGTCGACGCCACCGCTCGTCATCGGCGCGGTCTCCTCAAGGGCGTAGTGCACGAGCACCAGGCTGAGCGTCGAGATGCCGGCGGCGAACAGGAACGGTGTCGTCACCGTCAGCCACGGGTGGACGCCGGGGCTGGACAGGACGCCGCCGAGGAACGGGCCGATGATGAACCCGAGGCCGAACGCCGCCCCGATCCGCCCGAGGTTTGTGGCCTTGTCCGCGCCCGGGGACACATCCGCGACCGCTGCCTGCACGATGGCGATGTTACCGCCGGTGATGCCGTTGACGGCGCGGGAGAGGAACAGGAGCGGGAGGTTCGCGAGGAAGATGCCGGCGGCGAAGATAAGGTTGGCGATGACCGTGCCCGCGATGGACAGCATCAGCATGCTGCGGCGGCCGTACCTGTCCGACAGCTGCCCGAGGACAGGCGTGGCGAAGAACTGCATGACCGGGTACGCGGCGATGAGGAGCCCGAGCAGGAGGTACCCGGTCTCGATGGTCAGCGACGCGGGCAGGATGAAGAACTGCGACCCCGGCTCGGTGAACAGCATCGGCAGGATGGGGAACAGGATACCGAACCCGACCACCTCAATGAGCACCGTCGCGAACAGGACGCGGATGACGTGCCGGCGGTCGATATCAGGCATGTGCCCTCTCATGCCGCGCCAACCTTTTGAATGCGGCAGAGCGGCACCGATAAAAACCTGGGCCAGGTGGCACACCACATGGTCTCGCTCACGGGGGCTGCGCGGTCACTGTTGACGGTGCGCCGGCTCCTCCTCATCAGCACGCTCCTGGCCGGCGGTGGCGGCTACGCGGCCTACCAGAGCGGCATCATCGGGCTGCCCGGGGCGCACCTCGCCGACCGCGGTGACTGGGGCGCCGTCTCCGGCGACAGTGTCGATGTCTCGACGACGGTGGCGCTGCAGAACCCCAACCCGCTCGGCCTCAACATCAGCGATATCACGGTCCGGTACACGCTCACGATGAACGGCATCGCACTGGTCAGCGGCACCAAGCACGGTGTGCAGGTGCCGACAGGGAACAGCACCGCCACGATCACCTCGACGCTGGACGCCGGCAGCATCCCGGAATGGTGGGCGTCCCACCTGCAGCGCGGGGAGCGCACCACCGCCGCGGCCACAGTGACGCTGCAGACCGGGCTGCTGCCGCTGCCCCCGTACCGGGGCACCGTCGCCACGCTGCCTGTGCAGACGGATATCATCGGGATGCTTGACCGAGCCATGCAGCGCGTCGAGGGGACATACACCGGGCCCGG
>CAZAFX010000106.1:0-2433 GCA_964484895.1 uncultured archaeon
CCTGCCCCTTGACCGGGGCGAACGTACCGAACCGGCCCTGCCGCTGCAGCTTCATGAACTTCTCGTCGGCGCGCCGCGCCGTCACCATGTCCCGGTACATCTCCAGCAGCGTCTCGTCGTCCAGGTCCGGCTCCAGCTCCTCGTCGACCACCTTCCCGTC
The DNA here is from genome assembly GCA_964484895.1 of uncultured archaeon. GTDB lineage: Archaea > Nanohalarchaeota > Nanosalinia > Nanosalinales > Nanohalalkaliarchaeaceae > CAZAFX01. Next base: position 161 of record CAZAFX010000106.1, read on the forward strand.
CTTGTCCAGCACCTGCACCCGGTCGACGTCGGGCTCGGTCAGGAACGCGTCCATACCCTAAACGTTGGCGGCCGGTTCCCATATAAAACTACCCGCCGACCTGCGGTACATGGAGATCCTCGTCGTCGAGGGGACGGTCCGCCGCGGCCGCAGGTCCATCTATGCGGCCCGGTACGCCGCCGATGTGCTCCGGGAGCGGGGGCACGACGTGACGCTGTTCGACATGGCGGAGCGGGACGTGCCGCTGCTGGAGACACGCCGGTACAAGGACCCGGGCGACCCGCCGCAGGACGTGGAGGAGTACGGGCAGCTGGTCGAGGCGGCGGACGGCATCGTGCTCGTCGCGCCGGAGTACAACCACTCGTACCCGGGCGCGCTGAAGAACCTCGTCGACTACCTGTACCCGGAGTACGAGGACACCCCGTTCGCGTTCGTCACCGTCTCGGGCGGCGGGTTCGGCGGCGTCCGCTGCCAGTCCGACCTTGAACAGCTGGTGGTCACGCTGCAGGGGCACCCCGGCCCGTCACTGCCGGTGTCACGGGTGCAGGAGGTCTTCGATGACGACGGCGAACTGGTTGACGACGCGTACCGCGACCGGTTCAGCGACTGGGCGGACCGGGTGGAGCAGCACACGGAGCGGTTCTCCTAGCCGGCGAACCCCTTTTATACGTCCGGCCCGGAACCTGTGCCATGCCCATCCAGGACGCCATCCATGGCTACATCCATCTCGACGAGCTGGAGGAGGCGGTGCTGGATACCCCGGAGATGCAGCGGCTGCGGCGGGTGAAGCAGCTCGGGTTCAACCACCTCGTCTATCCCTCGGCCACGCACACCCGGTTCGAGCACTCGCTGGGTGCGATGGCGCTGGCCGGGACGTTCGCGGCGTCGCTGGAGCTGGACGACGATGACCGGCGGGACCTCCGGCTCGCGGCGCTGCTGCACGACGTGGGGCACGGCCCGTTCTCCCACTCCTCCGAGGCGGTGTTCGCGGACGCGGGCTATAGCCACGAGGCGTTCTCGACGCGGCTGGTGCAGGACTCGACCGTGACGGATATCCTGCGCGACAACGGTGTCGACCCGGACCGCGTCTGCAGCCTCATCCGCGGTGAGGGCTGGCTCGGTACCATCATCGCCGGCCACATCGATGTGGACCGGATGGACTACCTGAACCGGGATGCATACTACTCCGGTGTCGCCTACGGCACCATCGAGACCGAGACCATCATCCGAGCCGCGGCGCTGCACGACGAACGGCTTGTGTTCGACGCCCGGTACCTGCCCTCGCTGGAGAGCCTGCTGACCGCCCGGTACCTGATGATCGCACCCGTCTACATGCACCGCGTCTCCATGGTCGCCGACGCCATGTTCCGCACGGCGCTCCGTATGGCCGTCGACACCGGGGAGCTCTCAGTGGAGGAACTGGCTGCGATGGACGACCCGGCGGTCGTCTCCCACCTCCGCCACTCGGACGTGGACGCCGCGGCGGACCTGATGCGGCGGCTGGACACGCGCGACCTTTACAAGCCCGTCCGGACCGCCCCGCTCCCGGACCGGTCGGCGGACGATATCGGGGCGGAGCTGTGCGAGGCGGCCGGGCTGCCCGAGGGCGCCGTCCTGGTGGACCGCATCGACATGACGGGGGGCGACCCGTACGATGTCCCGCTACTGGACGACGGGGAAATCGTCTCCATGGCGGACCGGTCCCATCTACCTGCCGCGCTGCAGCGGTCGCTGCAGGAGCAGAGCGAGCTCCGTGTCTACGCGGCGCCGGAGGACCGCGATGCCGTCGCTGACGCTGCCGACGCCGTCCTGTGACCGTTCCTGAGGTTTTTAGCTGTTGCCGGCGAACAGTGCGGCATGGTGCGCCGAACGCTGGTGGTGGCGTGGCTGCTGACGGTGGCGGTCACGGCATTAGCTGTGAGCACAGGTCTCAACGGCAGCCCCTTCCTGATGGGTGACAGGGCTGCGGATGCTGGCCCTGACCGCCCGTTCAACATTGAGAACCGGCAGATACCGGACGGTACGCGGGTGTTCGTCCCCAACGCCTCGGTGCGCACGGATGGCTACCGGTGGGAGATTCCGATGTTCCGGGTGCGCACGAACGCCCGCGGTCTGCGGGAGGCACCGTTCGATACCCGGCCGCCGGAGAACACGACGCGCATCCTGGTCATCGGTGACTCGTTCGCGTTCGGCTGGGGGGTCAACCGGAGCGACAGGTTCCCTGACGTCACGGAGCACCGACTGAACGACCAGCTTCCCGGCCGGTTCCAGGT
>CAZAFX010000106.1:2443-3970 GCA_964484895.1 uncultured archaeon
GTGATCACGGCGGCTGTGCCAGGATGGGGGATATACGATATGTATACGTTTTTCAGCAGCCGCGGTGTCCGGTACAGGCCGGACGTGGTGGTCATGACGGTGGCGCTCAACGATGTCATCACGCCGGCGCTCGATGACAACATCTCACGCCGGGCGAACGCCAGCGTCCCGATGGACGCGGAGCACCGGCAGAAGAAGGTGACGGAGGCGCGCGTTGCGGAGAAGCGTGCCTACTATGACTCGCTGAACCTGTCCGCCTCACCCCTTCACACCTATATCAACCGGTCGCGGCAGCGTGCATCCCGGCAGGACGTCCCGCTGTACTTCATGCACATCCTCAAGCCGCACCACGAGGCGTTCTACGACAGGTGGGAGCGGCGTGGCGCGCACTTCATCGCCTACCCGCAGTTCTTCACGAACACGTCCCTGGACGTGTACAAGCTGCCAGGGCCGGACCAGCACTACAACGCGGTCGGCCACGAATGGCTTGCACGGTCCCTGTACCGGCGCCTCGCTGCGGATCGTCCGTGGAACGCCTCCGGCTAGTGCAGCGTCTTCCACACCGCGATGACGTGGGCGGACCGCGATACCGTCGCTGCCGCCGCCGATGCGGCGATATGACGGCCTGGAGCCGGCTCAGAGATCATCGAGGGCGGCCAGTCGCCGGTCGGTCCAGTCGTCGAGGCGCGCCCGCACCCGCTGCTTCATCTCGTCCTTGTCGGGGATGCTGTAAACGTAGAACCGGCCCCGTTTCCCGTCCTCAACGCGGCCCTCGCGCTCCACGAGTCCGGCCGCCCGCAGCTTGGAGAGGTACCGCTGCACCGTGGACCGGTCCTTCCCGAGGGCATCTGCGATGGCGTCAGCCCGTGCCTCGTGGTCGCAGAGGTAGTACAGCACCTGCGCCTCAGAGCTGGACAGGTCGTACAGCACCTTCAACAGTTCCTGGACCTCCGACGGGCACTGCATACTGCCGGGTTACGGCTGGAGCGGTTTAACGCTTTGCCCCATCAGCCGCTCCCACGCTGCCGCGCCAGCACCATACTGCTATCTTCCACTCAGTGCAGTTTCCCGTCCCGCACCTGCTCGTCCCACGCGAACAGCGCGTACCCGACATCCGCTGCCGTGTACCCGGTCTCCTCGGCGATCGCCCGGATCGGCATGATCATGGTCACGTAGTCCGACGCGTCGAACGACTCCTTCCGGCCGTCCACCCGGTCGAGCCGCTCCAGCGACGCCCAGACACGGGTGTCGACCACGGCGTGCCGCTCCGGGTCGAGCGCGGTGACGACGCAGGATGCCGTCGGCGCCTTGAACCCGTTCAACGCCTCCAGCAGCGCGACCTGGCTGAAGTCGTCGTCCAGCCGCCGCACGATACGGGTCACGGTCCTGCACCGGTCCGCGGGGTTGTCGCGGACGTGATGGGCGGCGCGCGTGGAGGAGGCGTACGCAATCTCGTACAGCTGGTCGCGCGTCAGGTAGCCCTGCTCCCGGTAGGTATCCCCGAACTGTTCCAGCGTCCCCGGCAGC
>CAZAFX010000107.1:0-3924 GCA_964484895.1 uncultured archaeon
GCGACCCGGACCGCATCTCCGTCATCCCCAACGCGGTGGACGCGGACGCGTTCCGCCCGGACGCGGAGAGCGACGTGCGCGACCGGTACGGCATCCCGGAGGACGCGCCGCTGGTCTGCACGGTCCGGCGGCTGGTGCCGGAGAAACGGGTGGACGACCTGATCGCGGCCGCGGCGCGGGTGGCGGACCGGTACGAGGATGCGCGGTTCCTCGTCGTGGGCGACGGCCCGGAGCGCGCCGACCTGGAGGCGCAGGCTGAACGGCGTGGTGTCGCGGACCGCGTGACGTTCACGGGGTACGTCCCGCACCACGACGTGCCGGCGGTGCTGGCGGCGGCGGACGCGTTCGTGATGACGACGGAGCAGGAGGGGATGGCGACCGCGCTGCTGGAGGCGATGGCGTCGGGGACGGCGGTGGTGGCGACGGACGCGGTCGGGAACGACGAGGTGGTGGAGGACGGCGAGACGGGTGTGCTCTACCCGCCGGGCGACGTGGACGCGCTGGCGGACGCGGTGATGGGGCTGCTGGACGCGCCGGACCGCCGGGCACGCATGGCAGAGGCGGCGCGTGCCGCGGTGGAGGAGCGGTACGCGTACGACGTGGTGGCGGAAAGGTATCTGGACCTGTACGACCGTCTGGTCTAGGCGTACGGGTCGTCCTCGACGACCTCGTCGTCGGGGTCGAACGGGAACCCGATCTCGAGGATCTCGGCGACGCGGCTGTCGACGTTCTGGAGCTGGTGTGCGGTGCCGGCCTCGATGAAGTGTGCGTCGCCATCGCCGAGTTCGACGACGTCGTCGTCCACCTGCAGCTCGATCAGCCCCTCCTCCACGAAGACGACCTTGTTCACGTGGCGGTGCCGGTGGACGGTCGTCATCTCGTCGGCGTCGATGCGGAGTCGGCGGAGCGCGAGCGAGCCGTGCTCTGCGGAGAAGCTGGCGGCGGTCGACATGATGAGTTCCTCGCTGCCCCACGGCGTGTCGGTCTCACCCATCCGTATCCCCCTGGTAGAAGTCGGCTGTCCGCCGGACGCCCTCCTCGAACCCGACCGCGGGCTCCCAGTCGAGGAGGTCGGCGGCCCGGGACCAGTCGGCCTTGGTCCGCATCACGTAGTTGTCGATAGGGTTCTCCACGTATTCCGCGTCGATATCGGTGCCGAGCACGTCGTTCAGCAGGTCGACGAGCTCGTTGAGCGTGGTCTCCGTCCCGGTGCCGACGTTCACGACCGTGCCGCCGGCGTCAGCCTGGGCCGCCCGGATGTTGGCGTCGACGACATTCTGCACGAAGGTGAAGTCCCGGGTCTGCGTGCCGTCGCCGTAGATGACCGGCTGCTCCCCGTCCAGCATCGCCCAGATGAACTGGGAGACGAGGTTGGCGTACTCGCCCTTCGCCCGCTCCCGCGGCCCGAAGACGGAGAAGTACCGGAGGCCGACGGTGTCGATGCCGTACGCCTCCGCGTACACCTTGGCGTACAGCTCCCGGCTCATCTTGGACGCGGAGTACAGGTTGACCGGTTCCTCGCCCATGTCCTCGCGGTGCGGCGGCTCGACGCTGCCGTACATGGTCGACGTCGACGCGTACACCACGGAGTCGATGCCGCCCTGCCGCGCCTGCTCCATGACGTTGATGAACCCTTCCACGTTGACCGCGGCGCCCTCGGCCGGGTCGTCGACGTGCATCGGGGCGGACGACCGCGCCGCCTGGTGGAAGACTGTGTCGACGCCCTCGCACACGTCCGCCACGGTCTCGCGGTCCCGGACGTCGCCCTCGACCAGTTCGATGTCGTCCTGTACCGCGGCGAGGTTGCCTGGGGTCCCGGTGAACATGTCGTCCAGCACGACCACGTCGTGCCCGTCCGCCACGAGGCGGTGGACGATGTTGGAGCCGATGAACCCCGCGCCGCCGGTGACCAGCGCCTTCATATCACCCCACCTCCTGCCATTCGCCGTCGTGGACGTAGCCGTTGAGCAGGCGTTCCTCCGCCAGCGTCTCGAACAGCGGCTCGATGTCCACGCGCGCCTGCTCGTCCTCGCCGGGCAGCCGGTCGATGAGTTCCGGTTCGAGCAGGTAGACGCCAGCGTTGACGAGGTGGCTGAGCGACTCGTCGGGCTTCTCGTGGAAGCCGACCACCTTGTGCCGTTTCAGTTCGATGACGCCGTAGTCGGAGCTGTCCCGCACCGTGGTCAGCGCGATGGTGGCGAGGCCGTCGGTCTCCCGGTGCGCCGCCGCCATGTCGTCGAGGTCGACGCGGCACAGCACGTCCCCGTTCACCACGAGGAACGTGTCGTGCACCGCGTCAGCCACCCGGCGCAGGCAGCCGGCGGTCCCGAGCGGCTCGTCCTCGACGATGAACGACAGGTCGAGCCCGTGGTCGTCCACGACGCCCTCCAGATCGGCGTCGCCGGTGGCGACGAACACGCGCTCCACGCCCGCCTCCGCCAGCCGGCCGAGGATGTGGTTGATGACGGGGCGGCCGTTGATGTTGATGGTGCATTTCGGGTCGTCCCCGCCCGCCAGCACCACGGCCGTGGTGACCGCCTCCTGCTTCAGATGCTCCTGAAGCAGCTGCTCGATGCCCTGCGACCGGTTGTCGATACCGCGCTCCGCCAGCTTCCGGTCGATCCGGTCGAGCACGCCGCTGTCAAGCGTCAGCGACACGCGTTCCTTCGGCATGCACCGGCGTATGACGCTGTATTATTAAAAAGGGTGTGGCGCCTGCCGCTGCCGTTATAAGCCGGCGCGACGCATCCCTCGGTATGGATGTGACGCGTGACGGCGACCGACTGGTGGTGCGGCTCGACCCCGGCGAGGAGGTTATCGCCGCGCTGGAACGGCTGCAGGAGGAGCACGACCTGGGATTCGCGGCGTTCACCGGCATCGGCGCGGTGGACCGTGCGACACTCGGCCACTACGATGTCGACACCGAGGACTACAAGGAGGAGACGGTGGAGGGCCAGTTCGAGGTCACGAACTTCACCGGCAACCTGTCCCCGGACAAGGTCCATGCCCACATCACGCTCGGCCGCAGGGACTACACGCTCGGCGGTCACTGCGCGTCGGCCCGGGTCTCGGGCACGTTCGAGCTGCTCCTGGTCGCGGTGGACGAGGAGATCCTGCACCGGCAGGACGACCGCACCGGGCTGGACGTGCTCGCGCTGTGACCGGCGTATTTAAACCGGAAGCGCCAAGGGGGCGGTATGTCGCAGCACGCCGTGCTCGTGGACGTCGTCATCGCGCTCGCGCTCGGCGCGCTGGTCGGGACGGAGCGGGAGCGGCACGACGAGCGCAAGTATGCCGGCGTCAGGACGCTGTCGCTGCTGTGCGGGGCGGGTCCGCTCGCGGTGCTCGCGGCGGCCGAGGCCGGCACCGCCCTGCTCGCGACGGTCTACCTCGGGCTGGTGGCGGCGTTCGCGCTGTTCATCGTCCATATCCGGCTGCAGGTGCAGGCGGAGGCGGTGGGGTTCACGACGTCCACGACGGTCTTCCTGATGGGGCTGGTCGGCCTCCTCGTCGGCTACGGCCGTGACTTCGAGGCGGTCGCCGCGACGCTGCTCGCGGTCGTGCTGCTGTCGGAGAAGAAGACGCTGCACCGGTACGCGTACAACCTCGATAGCGATGATATCGCGGGCGCGGTCAAGCTCGCCATCCTCGCGCTCGTGCTCTACCCGGTGCTGCCCACGGGCGCCGTCGACCCGTACAACGTCCTGTTCCTGCGGAAGGCGCTGCTGTTCGTCATCTTCATCCTGCTCATCCAGTTCGCGGCGTACATGGCGCTGCAGTGGCTACGCCACGATCTCAGCTTCCTCGCGGCTGCCGCGGCCGGCGGCGTGGTGAGTTCGCTGGCGGTCGTCACGTCGATGGCGCGGTTCGTCCGCGATGGCAAGCTCCGGGACGCAGCCTACAGCGCCGCGGCCGTCGCGGCAG
>CAZAFX010000108.1:0-3916 GCA_964484895.1 uncultured archaeon
GGAACACCGTTCCCACCAGCGCGGTCGTCGCATCCTCGAACGTGAACGGGGCATCATCAACACCCAGCACCCGCACCTCGTCCTTCACCGTCCGCATACCTGCCATACGCGTCCTGCAACGATTTAAACCCGTCCGGTTACCGCCACGGCGGTGTCACCGTCCGGTTCAGCGCTCCATCGACCGGCGCCGGCGACACCAGCTCGATGTCGGTCATCCCTGCCATCCAGCTCCCCGCCGTCATCTGCCCTGACAGCGCGTTACCCGGCGCTGGCACCGGGACGGCGCCGACCGCCGCAGCTGACAGGATACCGGCCACGACCAGCACGGCGGCGATGACAAGGATGGACGAGCGCTCCATGAGAACACCTGTACCTTCACACCCGCGAACGGTCTATAAAAAACCTGCGGCGCATACCAGCGGTATGTTCGCGGACTTCCTCGCCTTCCTCCGCGACTACGGCGTCATCGGCCTCGCCATCGCCGTCATCATCGGTACCGCGGCGAAGGACCTCGTGAACGCGGTCGTCGACGACATCATCATGCCGGTCGTCGCGCTCGCCCTGCCCGGCGGGGACTGGCGGACGGCCACCGCCACGGTCGGCGCAGTGGAGTTCAAGATCGGCCACCTCACCGGCGCGCTGATCGACTTCCTCGTCGTCGCGTTCCTGGTATACGGCTTCTACCGCTACGCACTCGGGCGACAGTCTGTCGAGAAGGTCTGACAGACCGCCTACGCGCTCTCGAACGCATCACGGAACGCGTCCAGCTCGTCCCGTGCCGCATCCACGGCGTCGTCAAGCGTCTCCCGCGGCTCGTCGCCGGAGACGACCAGCGTCGCCTCACCGGCGTACTCGTGGCCCTTGTCGTACCCGGCCTGCCCACCGACATCCCACACCGCCTGCTTCAGCAGCGTCAGCAGCGTGTGCTGCCGGTCAGGGCTGTGCACCAGCACGCGGTCATCCCGTTCCTCCACAGTCAGCTCCATACTACCCGGTGCTCCGTTCAAACTTATAAAGGTCCACCGGTACCGTCGCGCGCTCGTCCGTATGGAACCCGAACCGCGCCGGTACGGCCAGGTCGTACGACGCCACGACGGCCACGGACCGGCACCGGTCACCGACCGCATCCGCCACCCGCTGCCGCGTCTCTGCCTGCTTCCCGGCCGACCGGTGCAGGACCGCGAAGACGACGGGTGCGATATCCAGTGCAGCAGCCACGAACCGCAGGTTGACGTCCCGCTCGGACGCCGCCTGCACCCCGAACGGCGGGTTCATCACCACGCAATCCGCGGTATCGTCCACGTCCTCGACATCGCTGACGGTGAACGAGGCCTCCAGCGCGCGGCCAACCGCCTCCGCCGCTGTCGCGGCGTTCTCCCGCGCGGCCGCCACCGCGGCCTCGTCCATGTCGTACCCCTGCGCCGTCGCCCCCAGCATGGCGGCCCCGATGGCGAACGTGCCGTTCCCGCAGCCCAGGTCGACCACCCGCCCCTGTAGATCGCCCTGCATCCGGGCCGTCCACAGCACGTCAGCCGCCACGTCGGGCGGCGTCCGGTACTGCTCCAGCGCCGGGTCCGGCTCCGGCACCGCGTCAAGCAGCCCCAGCACACGCTGCAGTTCGGCCCGGTCCATACCCCGCAACGGGCATGCCACGGATAAAAACTGCCGGGGTCACGCGTCCGGACCGCTCGGCACCGTCCGCACCACGGCGCCGTCGAGCTCCTCCCGGATTTCCGCGACGCGGTACTGCGCCCGGACCGCCCCGACGGCGTCTTGCTCTGCCTCCCGCTGCCGCGCCGGCCACAGCGCCGCGAACGGCCCGGCCGCGCCGACGGCAGTTCCCACGACCGGAAGCCCGACGACCATCGCCCCGATGCCGCCCCATATCCCTCCCTTCACTGCTCCGAACATCTGCATGTCGCGGTCCCACTTCGCCTCCGCCGCGACCTGGTCAAGCCGGTTATGCCGCAGGCTGTACTCCTCCAGCGCGGCGTTGTGCGCCCGCTGCCGTTTCACCGTTTGCTCTAGGCGTTCGGCCTCGAACGGGTTGACCGTGTACAGGTGGTCGACGGCCGTCTCGGCCGCGTCCAGCCACGCGCCCTGCACGTCCCGCCATGCCCGGATGTCGGCCATGTAGTCATCAATCACAGCCATCTCTGCTTCGGCGGCCTCCTCCATCTCCCGGAAGGCCGTTCCGTAGCCAAGGTCGTGTCGCTGCCGCGTCGTCCACTGCTCGTCGTACTGCTCCCGGACCGCCGCCCCGCTGTCCAGTGCATCGCGCACCGCGGCGTAGTTGTCATCCTTGACCCGAACCGTGTCGTCGTAGCGGCCTGCCTCGTATGCCGGCCAGCACAGCGCGTCGACCACCTCGTCCGGCAGTCGGTCGCTGAACCATGAGAGCTCCCGGTCACCGTTCGCTGCGCGTGCGACGATCCGCCGGTGCCTGCGCAGCTCGTCCGGCTTCTCCCGCCGCCACAGGCCGTACAGCGCACCCATGCGTTGCCACTTGACAGTAATTCTTAAGGCTGTATCGGGGCGAGGGTGTGGTATTTGAAGGTCGCGGCCGCATGGACGGGCATGGGGAAGGACCGGTTCGTGGAGGAGCTGTCGGATGGCGATGCGGTCGCGTCGCAGTTCTCGGTGAAGTACAAGAAGCCGGTGAAGGAGTACAAGAACGGCTACTTTTTCGTCCTCGGCCTGGCGGACCGGACCGGGGAGATCGAGCTGAAGTACTGGGGCGGCGGGGACGAGGACCGCGTCCGCCGCGTCTACGACGGCATCGAGGAGGATACGGTGATCGCGGTCCGCGGCGAGGTCTCCATCTACCAGGACAAGGAGCAGATCGATGTGGAAGAGGATGAGGGCGCGATAAAGAACGTGGATGACTACGACGCGGCGGACTTCGTCCCGGAGACGGACAAGGATATCGACGCCATGGAGCGACGGCTCCGCGAGACGGTCGCCGCCATGGATGACGACGACTACCGCGCCGTCATGGAGGCGTTCCTCGATGACGACGCGTTCATGGCGGCGTTCCGCCGCGCCCCTGCCGCCATGTACTACCACCACGCCTACATCGGCGGACTGCTGGAGCACGTGCTGGCGATGCTGGCGATCGCGGACACGCTCACGGACCGGTACCCGACGCTGGACGAGAACCTCGTCACGGCGGGCTGTGTCCTCCACGACATCGGCAAGGTCCACGAGTTCGACGTGACCACGAACATCACCCAGTCCGAGGCAGGGCTGCTTCGCGGGCACATCTCACTGGGCGAGCAGCTGCTGCGGGAGAAGCTGGACGCGGTGGACATCCCGGACCGGAAGGCCAACAAGCTCCACCACATCGTGCTGGCGCACCACGGCGAGGACCACCAGGCATCCCAGGTCACCCCGTCGTTCCCGGAGGCGGCGGCCGTCCACTTCGCGGACGAGACGGACGCCCAGCTCTACCAGTACGTCGACCTCACCGAGGACGCGGAGACGGACGACTTCCACACGTACACGGACCGGTTCGGCCAGCTCTACCTCCGCTGACACTCTTAAAGCTTCACCGAGACGTCGTTCTCGATGAGTGACGACGTCACGCTGTACCACGCGTGGAGCGGCGACCCCGATGCGGCGGGGGACTGGCTCGCGGCCGTGCAGGAACACGGGCTGCGTACACGCGCCCAGCAGGGCGCCCGCGACGACAACCCGCGCAACCGGTACAGCTACCTCTACCATCCCGATTTGACGCCGCCACAGCGGTACACCGACCGTGCACAGCGCGGGTTCGTGGACCGGCCGAACGTCGCGGTGACGGTGCCGGCGGACACGCTACAGGTCTCGGAGCTGCGGGACGACCTCCGTGAGCCCCGCGGCTACCCGACATGGCAGGACCGGTGGGAGAACGCGCTCATGCCGTACGATGCGTGGC
>CAZAFX010000109.1:0-3817 GCA_964484895.1 uncultured archaeon
ATCACGCTCCAGACCTCCGTGCTGTGGGCTGGGATGCTGCTGTTCGCGCCGCTGTGGGGTGCGGCCTCGGATGTCTCCGGGCAGCGGCGTACGTTCCTCGCGGTGGGGGTCGCCGTCCCCGGCCTCCTGTTCCCGGTGTTCCTGTTCACCCACGGCGTCGCCGGCATCCTCGCGGTCCGGTTCGTGTTCGCGGCGGCCGCCGCCGCGTTCCCACCGGTCGCGCTGGCTGCGCTGTCCGCCGACGCTGACATGGGGAGCCGCAGCCGGACGCTCGCCGTCTACACCTCGTCGCAGGCGGTCGGCTTCGTGCTGGGGTGGGGACTGTCCGGCGTCCTCGTCGACGGCATCGGGTTCGCCGGGACGTTCGGCGTGGCGGCTGCCGCCGGCCTCGTCGGCCTCGCCGCTGTGGCTCGCAGCCGCGGCGTCGACCGGCCGGACGGTGTGCTCGACCTGGACGCGGTCCGGGATGCTGCGCGGGACCGGTGGCTGCCGTCCCGGCGCGACGGCGCGCTCCGCGTCTGTGGACTGCACTACCTGTACGCCGGCATGTTCCTGCGGAAGCTGGGGCTCATCGGCATCGGGTCCCTCATCGCGGTGTACGCCGTCGACGTGCTCGGGCTGTCCGCGACGCTGCTCGGGCTCCTCATCGCGCTGAATCCGGGGGTCCGCCTGCTGCTCCTGCACGCGTTCGGCCGGGCGGCCGACCGGTACGGCCGCCGCACCGTCATGCTGGTCGGGATGGGGCTGACGGTACTGCATCCGGCCCTCCTCGCCGTGGCCACGGGCCCGGTCATGCTCGGGCTCAGCTTCGCGGTGATCGGGGTCGCGTTCGCGGCCTTCGTGCAGGGCTCGACCGCGTTCATCGGTGACGTCGCCCCAGCCGACCGGCAGGGCGAGCTCATGGGCTTCCGGAACTCCGCGCAGGGGCTGGCCGGCGTCATCGGTCCTGTCGCGGTGGGCGCGGCGGTGACCGTGTTCGGGTACCGCGCCATGCTGTGGGGGGTGACAGGGCTCACGGCAGCAAGCTTCCTGCTCGTCTGGTACGGCGTCGAGGAGAGCCTCGGGACCACGGCGGAGTGACACGGGGCGGGTTTAAAGGCGTGGTCCTCGACCTTGGCAGTGATGCGGTACCGCGACAACCTGCCGCTGGTCACGGCCAACCTCGTCCGCATGGTGTACCTGGTCGGGTTCGCCGTCGCGCTCCAGCTGTACATGCGCAACGTGCTCGGGGCGTCGCCGTTCACCGTCAGCCTCCTCGAGTCCGTGTTCTGGGCCGGGCTCCTCATCTTCGCACCACTCTGGGGTGCGCTGTCGGACGCGTCCGGGCGGCGCACCGTGTTCCTCGCGTCCAGCATCCTGCTCGCCGGCGCCACCATCCCGCTGTTCGGGCTGCTGTCCGCGCCAGCGGAGGTGTTGTTGCTCCGGTTCCTGTTCGCCGTCCTCGCGTCCGCGTTCCCGCCGGTCGCGCTGGCTGCCATGTCGGTGGACGCTACGGCGGCGGACCGGGGGAAGGATGTCGCGCCCTACCACACGTCGCGGGCGGTGGGCTTCCTCATCGGCTGGGGTGCATCGGGGCTGGCCGTCGACGCCCTCGGGTTCCAGGGGGCGTTCCTCGTGTTCGGGCTGACCGGCGTCGTGGGGTTCGTGGCCGCGGTCCGTATCCGGGGCATCGACACGCCCGAGGCCGTGACCCCGGCAGCGGTGTGGCGGAAGGCGCGGCAGCGATGGGTGCCCTCGCGGGGTGACGCGTCGCTCCGGACGGAGGGGCTCCACTACCTGTACGCCGGCATCTTCCTCCGGAAGATGGGGCTCGTCGGCATCTTCTCCCTCATCGCTATCTACGCCGACAACGTGCTGGGATTCGCCGCATCGCTCATCGGGCTGCTGCTGGCGCTCAACCCGGCAGCACAGCTCGCTTTCATCGACTTCTTCGGCGACCTCGCCGACCGCCGTGGACGCCGCGCCGTCTACCTGTTCGGGTTCGTCGCCTCCATCCCGGTCCCGTTCCTACTGCTCGTGGCGGAGGGCCCGGCCGTGTTCGGTGCGGCCTACCTGCTCATCGGCGTCTCGTTCGCCGCACTCATCGAGGGCTCCACCGCGTTCATCGGGGACGTCGCTCCAGCACACCGGCAGGGAGAACTCATGGGCTTCCGGAAGTCAGCGCAGGGACTGGCCGGCGTCATCGGCCCCATCATCGCCGGCGCCGTCGCCACGGTGTATGGGTACAGAGCGATGTTCATGGTGCTCGGGCTCCTCATCATCGCCGGCGCCGTCGTCGTGTGGATCGGCGTCGGGGAGAGCCTCGGCGACGGCAGCGGGAACGCGCTCCGCCACGACCTGCAGGCCGCTGCTCTCGATGTTGCAGGGCGTTTCACGGACCGCTGAGCGGCCGAGCCGTTCTTTATTTACTGAACGATAATAAACATCTTTTGTTACCTACTAATAATCACATATATGTAGGTGAGGGTCAATTTTTTAAACAACTGTAGGGGGAGGCCGTATGCAGGTTTTTATATTTTGAATTTCATTAGTGGTTGGTAAATACCCTTTGGAGTATCGGGCGGTCTGTCGTCCGTACTGCAGGGGCGGTGGTGACAATGAAGCGAACGATGCCGATGGCGAACACGACCAGGAACCGAAACGGCGGACGGACGAGTATCTATACTGCACGGTGGACGCGATGAGTGTTGATGGACAAGCGAAGATCGATCAGGTGGCCTCGGACCACAAGGAACTGATGCCCGGTGACCTCCGGGAGAAGCAAGACTTCGGCTGGTATCTTGAGGAGGTGTACGATGACCCGGATGTGGCGCGGAAGGCGCACCAGCGTGTCGCGGACATGTTCGAGCATTACGGGTCGCGGTACGACGATGACGAGGGTATCAACCGGTACCGGATGGTTGAGGAGGACCCGCTCCATGATGGGGAGAACGAGTTCTACGGGACGGAGGTCCACCACGCCATCCACGAGTTCGTGAACAAGGTGAAGTCCGGCGCCCGCGGACTGGGGCCGGAGAAACGTATCAAGCTGTTGTTGGGACCGGTCGGGTCCGGGAAGTCGGAGTTCGACCGGCTGGTCCGGCGGTACTTCGAGGACTACACGCTGCAGGACGAGGGCCGGATGTACACGTTCGAGTGGACCGGCCTCACGCAGCGGGTTCCGCTCGACGAGGATGGCCACGTCATCACGACCGAGGACGGCACCCCGGCGGATCCGCAGGCGCTTGACCAGGACGAGTTCAGTGACGTTGAGAAGGTGGTGCCGGACCAGAACCGGGAGGATGACACCGTCGAGTCGCCGATGCACCAGGACCCGCTCGTGCTGCTGCCGCAGCGGACAGGGCGCCGCGAGGAGATCCTTGAGGAGATTAACGAGGCGCACGACGGGGACTATACCATCTGGAACGACCAGGCGCTGGACCCGGAGTCTGAACTGTACATGAACGTGTTGATGGACCGGTACGACGAGGACTTCTCGCAGGTCGTGGGGAACCACGTCCAGGTGAAGCGGCTCGTCGCGAACGAGAACAACCGGGACTGCATCGAGACGTTCGAGCCAAAGGACAAGAAGAACCAGGACGAGACCGAGCTGACCGGGGACGTGAACTACAGCAAGATCACCATCTACGGCGAGTCCGACCCCCGGGCGTTCGACTATGCCGGTGCGTTCTGCAACGCGAACCGCGGCATCTTCTCCGGCGAGGAGCTGCTGAAGTTGCAGCGGGAGTTCCTGTACGACTTCCTGCACGCGTCTCAGGAGCAGACCATCAAGCCGAAGAACAACCCGCGGATGGATATCGACCAGGTCATCGTCGGC
>CAZAFX010000110.1:0-3815 GCA_964484895.1 uncultured archaeon
GGACTGGTATACGCTGGCACCACGGTCCATCACCAACCTGGAGCCAGGGGAGAAGGAGACGGTCACCCTCAGCGTCAACATCCCGGTCGAGGACTGCCCGCCGGAGGACGGCTGCGAGGCGAGCCACGCGCCGAAGCTCATCGCCTCGGCCGGCGACGAGTATACCGCGGAGACCCAGTTCCTTATCCAGCTCACCAACCGATCGCTCGCCGCGCAGGAGACTGAGGGTGGTGCGCTCCCGTCCGTCCAGGCGCCGTCGATGGCGGCGGCCGGGAACGTCACCGGGCAGGTGACGGACGCGGTGTCGGGTCCGATGGCGCTCGTGGCGCTGCTGCTCGTGGTGTCGTTCGTGGCCGTGCGGAAGCTGAAGCAGGACGACGGGCAGGGCAGCTACGCGGCACGGAACCGGGGCGGCGGCTACTCGTACGACCCCGGCAGCCGGAGCGGCGGGGACGGGCTGCGGCAGCGACTCCGGGACCGGGTGATGCCGCGGGAGTCCGTAGTGCCGACGCTGCACAAGGTCAAGGAAGACGTCCGCGACGAGTGACCTGTTCTTCCGAAGCCAGATGATGGAGTGATCGGCCGCCGCATCCCGCGACCGGCGCGTGACGCTGTTTCTATCGGCTGTATATCGCGCAGCGGTGTGGCCGGTGCAGGTATAGCACCTTCGTATCGGCATCAGTCGGATGTGATGCGGCGGGCAGCGCAGCAACCGGAGGGATATCTCGGCACTCCTGTATCCGGGTCAGGGCAGTGTTTTGTACCGGGTGGCGCCGAGCGCCCATTCGAGGATGAGGAGGACGACGGCGAGTGCCAGCAGGGGCTGAACGGGTTCGACGGTGAGCCGGCGTTGCTGGAGGGTGATGCGTTCGTAGACCTGGGCGAGCTCGTCGGCACCACCGACCTCGTAGAAGCTGCCGCCGGTCGCGTTCGCCACGTACTGCAGTGCGCGGGCGTTGTACCCGTCGCTCCCACCGCTGACCGTGACCGTGGCGTTGGGGCCGGCGCCCGGCACTGAAATGTTTCCGGTGGATGCGTTGGTGCCATTGGCGGGCTTGCCGATGCCGATGGTGTATACGGTGATGTTCTTGCCGTCGGTGAAGGCGAGGGATTCGTTGATGGCGACGCCCACGTTGTTCTGACCGTCCGTGATGAGGATGATGGACTTGTTCCGGGCGTTGGGGCCGAAGGCGGTGGTGGCGGTGATGATGGCGTCGCCGATGGCGGTGCCGCCCTCGGTCGAGTACGTCAGGTTGGCGACGCCGCCTAGAAGATCGTCCCGGTCCGTGGTGGGCGGGACGCGGACCTGTGCGTCACCGCCGAACGTGACGATGCCCATCTGTGTGCCAGCCGGGAGCTTGCCGATGAGGTCGCGTGCGGCGTCGGCCGCGGCGTCGAGCCGTGTTGGGGGGACATCGTCGGCGAGCATCGAGGCCGAGTTGTCGACCGCCATCATCAGGTCCATGTTGGACTGGTAGCCCTGGAACGTGACGGCGAAGTCGGAGATAGCGAAGACGAGGAGAGCGATGACGGCGACCCGGAGGAGGAGCGGGATGATGTTCCGCTCCTGCAGCGAGTCGCGGCCCGTCATCTTCCGGAGGACCTCGTAGTTGGAGAACGTGATCGCCCGGCTCTGTGAGCGGCGGATGATGAGGATATGGAGGAGGACGACGACCGCGACGAGGATGAGCAGCAGGTTCAGGTTCTCGTAGGCGAACTGGACATCGTAGAACCGGATGTCGACGAAGGGGAGCGTGTAGGCCATGCCCCCTACCCTGCCATCGACTGCACGGTGGACTCGGCCAGTTTATAGGCAGCCTGGAAGTCGACGCGGGCCTCGCCCTTGTACTCCTGGATATGCATCTCCTGGTAGAACTCCGCGATCCTATCAACAAGGTCCTGCGACAGTGACAGCGCCTCCAGTTCCTCCCCGTTGAGGCTGTTGATCTCGTTCACCAGCTCGAGGTAGGTGAGCTCGCGGTCGATGCCCATCTCGATCTCCAGCACCTGCTTCAGGATATGCGCCACCAAGACCGTGGCCTTGCCATAGTCGTCCATCTGCTGGGTCTGCTGCAGGTTCTGGAGCGCCGCCGCCTCCAGCGTCTGCTCCTCCTCGCCCCTCCCCATCAGCTCGTTCAGCCGGTTCTGGATCTGCTGGAGCTGCTGGGGCTTGCGGAACAGGCCGAACAGCTTCTGCTCCTCGTCCGCCTGAGCCATCGCCGCCTCCGCTTTCGCTGTCATCTGCTCCTTGAACGAGTCCTTGAGGTCGGTCATCTCCTGCAGCTGCTTGATGAGCTGGGAGCCCTTCTGCACCTCCTGCGCGTCCTCGCCCTCCCCCTCCATATCATCGAGGTCGGGCACCTCCTCGCCCCCCATCTCGTCCTCATCCATCGTGAAGTCGTCCGGCAGCTCGCCGGGCTCGTCAGCATCGACGTCCGCGGCACCGGTGCCGGCCGGCCGGTCTTCCGCTGCCGCGTCGTCCGACGTCCCGGTGGATGCATCGCCGTCGGCGCCGGGCCGCTCCGGGCACCGGTGGTCCTCGTGCATCCGCTTCGCCATCTTCGACTTCAGCTCCTTCCCGCAGTAGTCGCACGTGAACCCGGTCGTCGGCCCTGCGTCCTCCGCCTCGCCCGGTGCCGCCCCGGCGTCCTCGGCCCCTGCCTGCTCCAGCGCCGCCTCGACCTCTGGCGTCACCGCGATGCCGTGGTCCTCGAGGATCTTCCGCCGGCTCTCGTCGAGGCTGGTCAGGTCGTCCAGCAGCGACTCCAGCTCGTCTCGGGTCTGCCGCTGCAGCACATGCCGCGGCAGGTCGAACTGGTCGGCGATCGTCTCCGTCAGCTCGTCCTTCTGTTCCGCGTCCTCCGCCATGCTGCGCAGCTCCGGCATCTCCCGGTCCATGAGGTCGTCGCGGTCCACCGGCATGCTGTCCGTGATGGTGCGGATGAGCTCGTTCCGCTCCGCCTTGTATTCATCGTACAGGTCCCGGAGCTGGTCCAGACCGAGGCCGGACACGCGCTGCTCCGACAGGTCGAACTCCCGCATCAGAAGGCCCTGCAGGTGGTCCTTCCGCTTCTCCTGCCGCTTCCGCCGCCGCAGCTGCTCCACGTTCATCCCGGACAGCGTCGACCGGTCCACGTCGAACTCCTCCTCCAGCGTATCCTTGAGCGCCTCCTGCCGGGCGAGCCGGTGCTCCATCTCCTGCAGCTCGTCGTAGCTCATCCCGCTCACGCGGTTCTCAGAGATATCGAACTCCTGCCGCAGCCGCTCCTCCAGCGCCTCCCGGCGCTCGTCCCGCCGTTCGAACCGCTCCTCCAGTTCCCGCAGCTCGTCCAGGTCCCGGTCCGCGAGCTTCTCCCGGCCCACGTCGTACTCCTCCGCCAGCGCCTGCCGCTTCTCCGCCTCGCGCTCCTTCTGCTCCCTGACCTGCCGCAGCTCGTCCAGCGACAGTCCTGCCAGCTCGGTCTCCGGGATATCGTACTGCGCCTGCAGCGCCTCCCGCAGCTCCTCCCGCTCCCGCTCCTCCTGCTGCAGTTGCTCGTGCAGCTCCCGCATCTCCTCCAGCGTCTTCTCGCGGAGGTCCTGGTCCACGTCGTATTCGTCCTCCAGCTCCCGCCGCAGCTCCCGCTCTTCCTCCCGTTCCTGTTCTCGGCCGCTGGGCCGCGGTTCACTTCCGCCCGCGGACGGGCCCGCTTCAGCCCCTGCCGACGGGCCACCCGGACCGGTCCCGGACGACGGCCCTGCGGGGTCGCTACCTGTCGCGTCGCCGGTGGACGCCCCTGTGCCACCGGGCCGGTCCTCCGTACCGGCGCCCGGCC
>CAZAFX010000111.1:0-465 GCA_964484895.1 uncultured archaeon
GAACATCGTCGACCTCGGGCTGGTGTACGATGTGACCGTCGACGGGGACGCGGTGGACGTCCTGATGACATTGACGACGCCAGGCTGTCCGCTGCACGACGTCTTCCGTGAGGAGGTGACGCGGAAGGTCGGGAAACTGGACGCCGTCGACGAGTCGGATGTCGACGTGGAACTGACGTTCGAGCCGCCGTGGAGCAAGGACGACATGTCCGACGAGGCCCGCGCCAAGCTCAACATGATCTGACACACAACCTATTTATGGCGCGTTCCGCCCCGTGTACTGTATGCGGCGCGTGATGCTCCTTGTCACTGCGGTCGTGCTTCTTGGCGGTGTGGCAGCAGCGCAGTCGACGAAATGTGAGGAGCTGGCGGATACCGAGGCACACGTCTGCGCGGTGGACTGGAACAACGACGGCGCCGACCACACGTTCTGGGTGACGGCATGGGCGCTCAACGAGGAGGACA
>CAZAFX010000111.1:475-811 GCA_964484895.1 uncultured archaeon
GGAGCGGCTCGGCCGCCACACCTTCACCACGACCTACGGCAGCGACCGGTTCACCACCAACGACACCTTCACCCTGCCGAATCCGCCGCAGTACGTCGTGGTGCGCGCCCACAACTCCGACAACGGCTACGGCGGCCGCACCATCATCATCGGCCTGGCGGACGACACCTACGAGGTCGTCGACCAGGGCGATGAACCGAACGACTTTTCTGGCTACTTCTCCAGCGACACCAGCGGAAGCGGCGGTGGCGGGGAGCAGGCAACCGGTGAGGGAAGCAGCAATGACGGGGATGGCGGAGGTGGCGGACTCCCGCCGCAGAACGAAACCGAGCCGAT
>CAZAFX010000111.1:821-3793 GCA_964484895.1 uncultured archaeon
GGACGGCGGAGGGGAACGACACCGGTGACGGCGGGACCGACCCCACGACGGGCGGCGAGGACGGCGGTGACGCCGGCACGGGTGATACCGGGACGGCGGGTGACAGGGAGGACGTCCAGCGGATCGGTGCAGCGTTCCTCGTCGGCCTGCTCGTGCTGCTTGCAGCCATCGGCGCTGTCGCGCTCCTTGAGCGCCGGGACTAGGGGAGGAGGCGGGAGATGAACCGGTACAGGGCCTGCCCGATGAGGAACGCTGTGACGACCGCCACGCCGATGACGACGATCTGGAAGAAGTCGGAGGTCGGGACGGCCATACACCGTGATACGGCTCATCATTTTTATAGCGGCACGGTGCAGTAGGCGGTATGCCTGCGTGGACGGACGAGGGCGTGACGGCCGGTACCGTCGCCGTCCTCGCCCTCATCGGCGCGCTGCCGCTGCTCCGGGTCGACGTCGCCGTGACCGGGCTGCTGGGCGGCGGGCTCGTCGACCTGCTGCTGCAGCTGGTGCCTGTGCTCGTCCTGCTGCCGCTGGCGGTCGGGTACACCGCACTGGTCTCGCGCGAGCGGTTCCGGTGGGGTGCACTCGGGATGGCGGCGGTGCTGCCGCTGGCTGCGGTGGACCGGCTGTTCCTCCCGGTCGGTGCAGGGATGGTGCTGGGCGGGCTGCTGGTGTCGTACAAGGCGCGCAGCATCTACACGGGCGACAACACGTTCTGGACCGTCTTCAAGGCGTCAGGGACGCTCGTCTTCATCGTCGGGCTGTCGCTGGGCCTGTTCGCCGCCTACACGTACCAGCAGGACGCCGCTGTGCGGGGCGACGTGCAGGACGCGCTCCTGAACCAGAGCATGAGCATCGCGATGGAGCAGTTCGACCTGCTCGCCGGGCAGCAGCAGGAGCTGATGGTGCAGCAGACGCGGCAGCAGTCCCGCCAGTTCGCCCGGGCCGCCATCGCGGCCACGGCACGGAACGTAACCCGCCACCTCCAGGACGAGGGGTTCACGCGCGACGAGCTGCGGACCGTGGGCACGGCGTTCACCCGTGCGGAGAACGAGATTCCCGGTATCCTTGAGCGGCGGGCGGTGAACCGGCTGCAGGAGCAGTTCAACGGGACCGGCGTCGGGGCGGAGCAGGACCGTATCCGGGCCCGGGTCGCGCCGGTGGTGGAGCGGTTCACGGCGCCGTCGACACCGGTGCTGGTGATGATCGTGCTGTTCATGGTGTCCCTGACGAAGGTGGCGTCGCTCCCGTTCCAGCTCCTTGCGGGGCTGTACGGTTACGCCGCTGCGCGGCTGCTGGACCGGTAATCCGTGTTTTAAAGGTTGCATCCGTACCCGGAGAGGCGATGTCAGCCATCACGTTCGCCGCCGAGGAGGACGCGCAGGACGCGCTGCCCGAGGAGTTCGAGCCGTACGTGAAGGACTGGTTCAACGAGCGGTTCGATGAGCTGACGCCGCCGCAGCGGCACGCGTTCCAGCTCATCCACGACGAGGAGAACTGCCTCGTGTCGGCCCCCACCGGGTCGGGCAAGACGCTGTCCGCGTTCCTGTCCATCCTCAACGAGCTGTTCCTCAAGGGGGACGAGGGCGAGCTGGAGGACCGGGTCTACTGCGTCTACGTCTCCCCGCTCCGGGCGCTGGGCAACGACATCCAGCGCAACCTGGAGGAGCCGCTGGAGGGGATCAAGGCCGCCGCCGAGGCGATGGGGCTGGAGGTCCCCGAGGTGCGGAGCGCGGTCCGGACCGGGGACACGCCGGACAAGGAGCGGCGGAAGATGACCGAGGAGCCACCGCACATCCTCATCACCACGCCCGAGACGCTGGGTATCGTGCTGAACGCGCCGACGTTCAAGGAGCACCTGCGGCATGTGCAGTATGTCATCGCTGACGAGATCCACTCGCTGTCCGAGTCCAAGCGCGGGACGCATCTAGCGCTGTCGCTGGAGCGGCTGCAGGCCCTGGCGCACGACGATTTCACCCGTATCGGCCTGTCCGCCACGCAGGCACCCATCGACGAGATCGCAACGTTCCTTGTCGGGTACGAGGACGGCGGTCCGGATGCCGCGCCGCGCGACTGCACGATCGTGGACACGGAGGCATCGAAGGATATGGACCTCGAGGTGCTGTCGCCCGTGGACGACCTTATCCACACCGACCCGCGGGTGGTGAACGGGAACATGTACGAGCGGATGCACGAGCTGATCCAGGACCACACAACGACGCTGATATTCACGAACACGCGGGCGGCCACGGAGCGGGTGGTGAAGAACCTGAAGCAGCGGTATCCGGACGAGTACGACGCGGACAGCGTCGGCGCGCACCACTCGTCGATGTCGCGGGAGGAGCGGCTGAAGGTGGAGGAGGGGCTGAAGGACGGCGACCTGACTGTGGGCGTGACGTCCACGTCGCTGGAGCTGGGTATCGACATCGGCTCCATCGACCTCGTGATGCAGCTGTCCAGTCCGAAGGGTGTGTCGCGGGCGATCCAGCGCATCGGGCGGTCCGGGCACAAGTTGCACGAGCAGGCCAAGGGCCGCGTGCTGGTGATGGACCGGGACGACGCGCTGGAGTGCACGGTGATGATGCGGTGCGCGAAGCGGGACGAGCTCGACCGGGTCCGTATCCCGACGAACTGCCTGGATGTCATGGCGCAGCACGTGGTCGGAATGGCGTGCAACCGGCGGTGGGGTGTGGACGAGGCGTTCGACACCATCAGGCGGGCGTACCCGTTCACCGGGCTGGACCGGGCGGACTACGATGAGACGCTCCGGTACGTGGCGGGGGAGTACGCAGAGCTGGAGGACCAGCACGTCTACGGCAAGATCTGGCTCGGCGACTACGAGGAGCAGGAGGACCGGGACACCGAGCCGGGCGAAGAGGCGCTCGAGGAGGGTGACCGGGTGTTCGGGCGGCGCGGGAAGATGACCCGGGTCATCTACATGACCAACATCGGGACGATCCCGGACGAGTCCGC
>CAZAFX010000112.1:0-3657 GCA_964484895.1 uncultured archaeon
TCGTCCGGCTCCTCGTCGCCGTCACCGTCGGTCCCGTCGGCCTCCATCTGTGCCTCGAGGTTCCGCTCCTCGAGTTCACGGCGCATCCGCAGCTCGTCCATCTCGATCCAGAGCACGAACGCACCGACTAGGATGGCGAAGATGCCGACGCCGCCCTGCGCGAGCACAATCAAGCTCTTCAGGTTGCTGAGGGTGGAGAACGGAAGGAGCAGCGTGTTCAGCGTTCCCATGGGGATGTACCACCAGACGCCGAGCACCACGAGCAGCCCGCCGATCACCATCTTCATGCGCGGTCCCATACCAGTCACCGTTCCCCACTTCCCGCCCGCAGTTTATAAACCTTTCAGCGGCCGGCACCGGGTGTGATTTAAAAAGTCTGGGCCGGAGGGTGTAGGCAGGCGGATGACGTTCTACAAGTACGTCCGCGACGCGTGGAAGCAGCCCGAGGAGGAGCTGGGCGAGGTCTGGCAGGACCGGCTCGTCGAGTGGCGGCAGCAGGACGCGATGGTGGAGATCGACCGGCCGACCCGCATCGACAAGGCCCGGAATCAGGGATACAAGGCGAAGAACGGGTTCACCCTTGTCCGCTGCCGGATCAAGGCCGGCGGACGGAAGCGGGAGCGGCCGAACGGCGGCCGCCGCCCGAAGCGGGCTGGCCAGAGCCGGTTCAGTCCGGCCAAGTCCCACCAGCGCATCGTGGAGGAGCGCGCCTCCCGCAAATACCCGAACCTCGAGGTGCTGAACTCATACCCGGTCGCGAAGGACGGCGACCGGAAGTGGTTCGAGGTCATCCTCGTCGACCCGGACCATCCGGAGATCCAGGCGGACGACGACCTGAACTGGATCGCTGACCAGCAGAACCGGGCGGAGCGCGGGCTGACCGGTGCCGGGAAGCAGGGGCGCGGCCAGCGGAACCGGGGCTCCGGCGCGGAGAAGGCGCGGCCGTCCAACCGGTCGCACGGCGATCGGGAGAACTGACACGTTTTTATCGTTCGACATCCACGGCCGGTGCATGGAGCTCGGCCTCGACACCCTGTCAGAGTACGGGTCCCACACGCCGACGCGCGCCGACCTGCTGACGACGCTGGACGCGCTCGAGGCCGGTGATCTCTACGGGATCGAGGACTACCAGCGGTACTTCCCCCGGGGGCGGGACGGGGACGTGACTGACCACGAGATCGTGGACCGGTACCCGCAGCACATGCGCCGCCGGGTCGGCCACGCCATCGCCGACGGCGCGCTCGACCGGGACTACTTCGACCAGGAGGTCGCGCCCGACGCCAGCATCCCGGCCCGGTGGGAGCTGGCGGAGTACGTGTGGGACGGGGACGAGCACCTGTTCCTTGTGGACGACCACAACCACGCCGCGGCAGCGTGGGCCGCCGCCTACCACGACGGCGTGGTCGACCGGGACACCACCGTGCTGCACGTCGACCGGCACGCCGACGATGCCGACCCCTACGCCGAGCACGACACACCCCGGCGCGACCCGCCCACCACCGTGCGCGAGGCCGAGCAGCGGATCGGGCTCGGGCTGACCATCGGCGCCTTCATCACGCCAGCGGTCACGCACTGGGGCATCATCGGGCAGGACGGCGTCGAAGACTGGGGTGTCGGGAACGGTCCGCACGACCCCGCCGACATCGGGGCGGTCGTTGACGACGCCGACACGCTGGTGCTCGACCTCGACATCGACGTCTTCCACGACCCGGACGGTTCCCGCATCCCGGACCATGACGCAGCGTACGACGAGGTCCGGGCCGCACACGAGGAAGCCGCGCTCACCACCGTCGCGCTCAGCCCCGGCTACATCCCGCACCGGGAGGCCGAACACCATCTCGACGCTGTGTTCGGCTAGCGGTACCCGCCCTGAGCGGGGTCCACCGCTCCGATTGCCGTCCTGTCGTCCCACCGGAAGTCGTACCCGTCCAGCCCGTCCGCCGCCAGCACGTCCGCCGTCAGGCCGCGCAGGTCGACCGTCCCGTCCACCCGATCCGGCAGGTAGCAGGCCCGGCCGACGTCCGTCCCGGCCAGGACGAGGTCGCCCGCGATCCCCGCACCGCGGAGGTCGACATCGTATCCGGCCTCGACGCGCGCTGCATCCACGTCCCCGTCGAACACGGCGTCCCGTCCGTTCAGGTGGCGGCCCACCGTGGCACCAGCAAGGTACACATCACCCGCCACGTGTGCATCCGTCAGCACCATGTCCCGACCGACCCTGGCGTGCCTGCTCTCCCAGTCCGCCGCGACCGTGACGCCCGGTGCGTGGAGGTCGTAGCTGTCACGCGTCTCGAGCAGGTCCGCCTCCACCGCGGCGACGTCTGCCCATCGCAGAGAGACCGCACCGCTGACCCGGGTGCCGTCAGGGTGGAACCGGACCGCACCGCTGCACTGTGTGTCCTGCACGTCCACGCGGCCGTCCACACCGCGGTAATACATGTGCAGACCGCCCCGGTCGTCGGCCCGGGCGTCGACAGGGCCGTCACGCACGAACCGGTCCGGCAGCCACTCCCCCATGCAGGGGGTTGCGGGAGCGACGCTTTTACGCATTTAAGCGTTCGATTTATAAGGCGGCAGTATGCCGCGGCGGTTCTACGACCTCAGCGTCCGGTCACATGCGGGGAACGGCACGGATACCGTGGCGGCGCTGGCAGAACGGGCAGCATCGCTGGGATTCGACGGCATCGCGGTCACGGACCCGGCGCCGCCAGAGACCGTGGACGTGGACGCCGATATCACCGTGCGGCCAGGCGCCCGGCTGGACGTGGACACGCCAGGGGAGCTGCAGGAGCGTCTTGCCGCGGTGCGCGATGAGGTCGATGTTGTCGCGGTAGCAGGGGGTGACGCCACCGTCAACCGGGCGGCAACGGAGGACACGCGGGTGGACGTGCTGCTGCATCCCTCGCGCGGCCGGACGGATGCCGGCCTTGACCATGTGATTACGGCGCAGGCCGGCGACAACGGGGTGGCGCTGGGGCTTTGCATGCGGCGACTGCTGGAGGCGACGGGGCGTGACCGGGTGCACCGGCTGCGGCACTGGCGGGAGCTTGTGCGGCTTGCGGACGCTGTCGACGCGCCGGTGGTCGCGGTGAGCGATGCTGCCGCGGTCGAGCAGCTCCGTGCGCCGCGGGAGCTGGCGGCGTTCCCACGGCTGCTGGGGATGGACCTGCAGGAGAGCTTTGCGGCCGTGTCCGGGACGCCGGGACGGGTCCTGGCGCGGGCCGACCGGGTGCGGGACGGTGCGCAGGTCCGGCCGGGCGTCGAGCTGGTGGAGGGTGATGCCGGTGGGGGATGACCTGCAGACCCTGCCGAAGCATCTGCGGGCGTCGCGGCGGTATGTGGTGGTGTCGCTGTACGGGCCGCCGGTGTCGTTCGGTGCGTTCCTCGGGGCGGTGCAGGACGCCATCGAGGTGGACGCATGGGTGATGCAGGACCTGTACGACCGGGAGGCCGGCCGGGGTGTTGTGCGGGTGCGGAAGGATGCGGTGACCGAGCTCCGCGCGGCACTGGCGCTCATCCAGGACGTGGAGGGTGATGCCGTGACGGTGGTCGTGGAGGGGGTGACCGGGACCGTGAAGAGTGCGCGGGACAACTATCTCGAGGCCTGATGCAAGGGCCAAGGGCCGTGGAACACGTATATAATGTTGTAGCACCCGC
>CAZAFX010000113.1:0-1782 GCA_964484895.1 uncultured archaeon
CTACTGCGCAGTATGTGACGGGCCGCTGTACGCGGACGAGGAGGTCGCCATCATCGGCGGCGGCTACGCTGGCACGGAGGGCGCATTGTTCCTGTCCAGCATCGCGGACACGGTCCACCTCATCGACTTCGGTGACGAGCTGACCGGGGAGGCCATCACGCTGGAGCAGATCCCGGACCAGGACAACATCGAGGTCCTCCACCGGGCCGAGACCACGCGGTTCGAGGCGGGTGACGACGGCATGCTCGAGGCGGTGGTCTACGAGGACCGGGACACCGGTGAGGAGCACCGGGTCGAGGTGGCCGGGGCATTCATCGAGATCGGACGCATCCCGAACAACGACTTCGTCCCGGACCACGTGGAGCGCGACGGGGACGGACACATCGTGACGGACAAGCACCAGCGGACGAGCGTGGACGGGCTGTTCGCGGCCGGGGACGTGTCCGACATCCCGGAGGAACAGGCGATCATGGCGGCCGGCGAGGGCTGCGGTGCGGCGCTGCAGGTCGACCGGTACCTGATGGAGGAGCGGGCATAGCCGTCTATGTGTCGCCCGGAAACAGGTCTGCAGGATCGTTCATAATCTTCTCGGCGTCCACATCATCGAGCACCTGCTGCACCAGGTCCCGCACCGGCGAATCGCCGTCGTCCTCTCCAGCGGTCGAGCCGCCGATGAGTTCTGTGGGGATGGTGACGATGGTGGAGTTCTCCTGCGCGACGTTGTCCAGCGTCTCCAGGACGCGGAGCTGGTAGCCGCCCTTGCCCATGATGTCGGATGCGGCGCGCATCTCGACCGCGGCCTGGAGCTCGCCCTTCGCCTCTTTGATCTTGGCGCGGCGGTTGCGCTCCGCCTCGGCCTCGGCGGCCATGGCGCGCTCCATCTGGTCGGGGATGGAGACATCACGGATTTCGACATCGCGGATGTGGACGCCGAAGTCGTTCGTGGCGTCATCAAGGTCCGAGCGGAGGTCCTCCGCGATTTCCTCTCGGTGCTGGAGGAGATCGTCGAGATTGATCTTCCCGATCTCCGCCCGTAGCATGGTCTTCCCGTAGTTAATCGTGACCTGGTTATAGTCCTCGACCTCGAGGACTGCGTTCTTCACCTCGTTATCCTCCCGCTTCACCTGGTAGAAGATGATGGCGTCCACCGTCACGGTCACGTTATCCTTTGTCAGCACCTTCTGCGGCTGGACGTTCGCCGTCTTCACGCGGTAGTCGATCTTCGCTACCCACTCGAGGAACGGGAGCTTCACGTTGAACCCTGGTCCGAGGACGCGGGAGAACCCGCCCAGCCGGAACACCACGGCCCGCTCGTACTCCTGGTTGATGACCACTGAGAAGTAGACGAGGACGGCTATCCCTGCACCTGCAAGGGCGCCGAAACCGCCGTACAGCGCCTGCCCGGCACCGGCGAGCAGCACGAACAAGACAGCGGTCAGGAGCAGCTTGACCAGTGATATCGACCCGGTGGCTGCGCCGTCCATGGGCCGCGTAGGCATCTGTGAATCACTCCTTGTCCGGTTCCTCGACCTCGACGTCCACGTCCACGTTCACCTTCGGGAACACCTTCCCCAGGTGGGACCGGAACGTGTCGGTCACGGACTCGACGAACCGGCGGGTGTCGTCGACGACATCCTGCACCACTACCCCGAAGAACGCGCCGAAGGACGCCTTCCCGTTCATGCGGAACTTCGACGCCTACGCCGGCCACTCGTGGGCCGGCGGCTTCGGCTCCTGGAACGGCAACAACCAGGAAGCGTCCTCCGAAGCGGTCAACGCCTA
>CAZAFX010000113.1:1792-3623 GCA_964484895.1 uncultured archaeon
GGGTGTCGTCAACGACATCCCGCACGATCTTCGGGATGTCCGCGCGGTCGCGCTCCGTGATCTCGAGCACCTCGTCGCCGCCCTCCTGCACCTTCTCCACGTATTCGTGGTCCATCAGGTCCTCGACGGTCTCCTCGACCCGTTCCCGGGTCCAGTCGAGCTGTTCCACGAGTTCGTCCACGCGGTCCTGGCCCTCGCTGATCAACCCCATCACGCGGAGCCTGTCCTTCTTCTCCTCATCATCTGCAGCCATGGTATCACGTTACGCTGTTGCTGCCGCGGCTTTATATAAGCGACGCGGCGCCCGGCCTGAACGAACATTTAAAATTCCTGTGTCGCGGTGTGTGCGTGATGGACAGCGATACGATACAGGACGTGAAGGACGCGGAGCAGGAGGCCGACGACATCGTGGCGGCCGCCCGCGAGGAGGCCAAGGAGCTGGTCGAGGACGCCCGGGACGAGGCCGAGGAGCTGGTCGAGGACGCCCGGGACGAGGCCGAACAGATCAGGGCGGACGCACTCGCCGAGGCGGAGGACGAAATCGCCGAGACCGTCGCGGAGATCGAGTCAGACGCCGAGGAGGCTGCCGAGGAGATCCGGGCGGCGGCCGACGACACCGGCGAGGCGGTCGACCTGCTGATGGAGCGGTTCCGGTCACGGTTCGAGGGACAATGATGCGACCGAAGGAGATGCGGAAGATCGGCATCCTCGGCCCGCAGTCCCGGATGCAGGACGTCGTCGAGACGCTGTACGAGATGGACGTGCTGCACCTGGACGACTACGCCGAGGAGCCGGACGGCCTTGACATCGGCGACCCGATGGACGATGCCGAGGAACTGTCCGACCAGCTCGTCCGCTACCGGTCCGTCGCCTCGAAGCTGCCGGACGCCACCGGCAGCGACGCGGCGGACGTGGCGGACGTCGACGCGCTCGGCGACCGGGTCGAGGAGCTGGAGCAGGAGCTCGACGCCGTGCGGACGGAGCAGGACGATGTCCGAGAACGGCTGGAGCTGCTCAACGCGCTCTCCCGCCTCGACCTGTCACCGGCAGTCATCCAAGACTACGACCGCCTGGACGTCTACGTCGGCACCGTCACCGACGCCGGGTTCGTTGACGCGCTGCCCGACGGCCGGGCAGAGGTGCACCGGGACGGCGACCTTGTCGCCCTGTTCGTGGACACCGAGCTCGACGTGGAGGACACGCTGCGGGATGCCGGGTTCGACGCCATCGACGTGACTCCGCTGCTGGAGGAGGACCGGGAGGTACAGGCAGCGAAGACGGACCTGTACGACCGGCTTGACAGCCTGCAGCAACGGGAAGCAGAGCTGGAGGCGGAGCGCGACCGGCTGGCAGCGGCGTGGAAGGAGGAGCTGGCGGACGAGGTGGAGGAGCTGGAGGCGGCGCTGGAGAAGGCGGAGGCACCGCTCCAGTTCGCGGTAACCGACCACGCGTTCCACGCCCGGGGCTGGGTGCCGGCGGAGCGGTACGAGGCGGTGCAGGACGCACTGCAGGAGACGACCGACGGCAGTATCCATATCGAGGAGCTTGATGACGACGGCGAGGCGACGCCGGTGGCGCACGACAACCCCGGCGGCGTCGACGTGTTCGAGTCGTTGCTCGACCTGTACGGCACGCCGTCGTACGGCGAGATCAATCCGACCTTCCTGCTGGTGACGTTCCCGCTGCTGTTCGGGTTCATGCTGGGCGATGTCGGGTACGGTCTGACGACGCTGGCAGTGTTCTATGGGTTCTACCGGGCGTTCCCGGAGGCCCGGAAGCTGTGGCTGTCGCTGATGTACGCGTCCGTCGCCACCATCGCGTTCGGCCTAGC
>CAZAFX010000114.1:0-3572 GCA_964484895.1 uncultured archaeon
TATTGATGGATACCAATCAACCCGCGTGTCAACCTATTCGTGTCCGGGTGGATATGTCCGTGGGCGTCCGCCCCTTCACGAGGGCGCGACACAGGCCCTGCGCACCGCGTCTTACCCGTGAGGTGCGCGGGTTTTGAATGGCTGCATGCCTCTAGTTGGTTACTTTTACCTATGTGGATTGGTATGTTTGGGCTGAATCGGTGAAACTGAAGGAGATCTGACTGGGTCTCGCCGAATATTTGTTAGCGTGAACGGGTGATCTTCTCACAGTGGCTGGTAGTCCTTGGCAAGTTTATTTCATAGTATTATATAGATAGAACAACAAGAATAACATCTGCAAATAATCAGGAGAGGGGCACGTCCTCGAACGCGTACTCGACGACCTTGTTCAGGGTCGGATGCGCGTGGATCGTGTCGGTGATGTCCGAGACCCGACCCGACCCGGCTCGCATCGCGACCACCACCTCGTGGACCATCGTCGTGGCCTCGTAGCCGAACAGGTGACAGCCGAGGACCTCGCCGTTGGGGGCGGCGAGAACCTTCACGAACCCCTCGTCGAGTTTCTTCGCCCGCCCCATCGGCGTCCCCGGGAGGTCCGCTCGGCCGACGACGTACTCGCGCCTCATCTCCCGCAGTTCGTCCTCGGTCTTGCCGACGGCGGCCATCTGCGGTTCGGTGAAGATGGCGTGGGGCATCGCCGTGAAGTCGACCTCGCGGTCGCGTCCGTGGACCACGTTGTCGACCGCGACGTCGGTCTCGTAGTCGCCAGAGTGCTTGAACATCGCGTTGTCCGCGATGTCGCCCTGCGCCCAGACGTTCTCGGCCGACGTCTCGAGTCGGTCGTCGGTCACGACGAACCCGTTTTCGTCCGTCTCGATACCCGCGGCCTCGACGCCGATGGCGTCCGTGTTGGGTCGGCGACCGAGCGCGACGAGGAGGTCCGACCCGGACACTGCGACCTCGTCGCCGTCGGCCGTCTCCGCGTAGACGGTGACGCCGTCGCCGTCCGACTCTACGCCCGTGGCGCGATGACCGGTGTACACCTCGTGGCGACGGCGAGCGACGTCGGTGAACGCCTCGGCGACGTCTGTGTCTTCCCGGGGGACGAGTGTGTCCATCATCTCGACTATCGTGACGTCGGTTCCCAGCGACTCGAAAAAATAGCCCAGTTCGACGGCGATGTACCCGCCGCCGAGGACCACGAGCGAATCGGGTTGCTCTCGGCGGTACAGCGCGTCCCTGCTGGTCATGTACTCGGCGCTGTCCAGCCCGTCGATCGGCGGCACCAGCGGCCGCGACCCGGCGGCGACGACTACCTTGTCGGCGCTGACCGTCTCGCCGTCGACGTCGACTGTCCGGTCGTCGACGAACGCCGCCTCGTCGTTGTACAGCCTCAGGTGGTCTTTCTCGCGATAGCGCTCCGCCATACCGTCCGCGATAGGCGAGAGCGTCTCGTCCATGTCGTCGACGATAGCGGCGTAGTCGACGTCGTCGAGCGTCGCGTCGAGGAAAAATTGGTCCGCGTCGCGGACGTGGTTGACGGCGTTCGCCGCCTGGATCAGCATCTTCGAGGGGTTACAGCCGCGATTGAGACAGGTGCCGCCCAGCCGCCCCTTCTCGACGAGTGCCGTGTCGAGTCCGGCGTCGGCGGCTGCCGCGGCGACGTTGTTGCCGGTGCCGCCGCCGACGACGAGCACGTCGTAGTGGGGCATCTATTCTGACCCGTTTTTCGGACCGTATTCGGTCCCCCAGGTGACCACCGACGAGACGACCGGTTCGAGGGCGCGTCCGCGCTCGGTCAGCGAATACTCGACGCGCACCGGTCGGTCGCTGACTATCTCCCGGTCGACGAGTTCCTCCTCTTCGAGCCGCGTCAGACTCTCGGAGAGCATCTTCGAGGACACGCCCGCGACCTCGTCTTTCAGCGCGCTAAACCCCATCGGACCGTCCGCCAGCAGCCGGTAGACGATCCTGAGGTGCCACTTCCGGCCGAGCGTGTCCTGCACCGCGTCGAACACCTCGTCGGGGTCGGTGAACAGTGGTTTGTCGATGCCCGTGTCGGACCCGTTCCAGGAAACCGACGTCGGTTCTGAACTCATCTGCTATCACAACCGACACGAGGGAGGCTACTTAAACTAACACGGACAGGTGTCCGACGAACGGATCACCGACAGAGTTATATAGGAGCTCACTCGGCGGAGCGGGCATCGCGGAATCGCTCCCAGAAGACCTCGTTGAGGCTGGCATCGTATTCGGCGTCACGGTAGTCCTCTTTCGTGAGGTTGGCCTCCTCGATGAGCGTGGCCGCTTCCCCGGCCCAGGCGTAGAAGCCGACCAGTGTCTCCTCGCGCATCTCGTCGAGGTCGATGGAGTGATAGATGTTCACGAAGCCGCCGGACTCCCGGTTGAGCTGTGACTTCTCGAGGAGACCGAATTCGACGAGTTCGTTGAGATACGTCCGGACGGTGCTCTCGTCGTAGTCGAGCCGGTCGGCCAGTTCGCCCGGCGAGAGTGGCCCTTCGCCGATGACGCAGAGACAGATGTCGAGTCCGGGCTTTGGCAACCCGAACGCGTCCAGGAGTACCTCGCGGATGTCGGGCGGTCTGACGTCGAGCGTCGTCTCTCTCACCCGCTCCATGGGCTGGTCGTGACAGGTCATCCCGCCGTCGGACTCCTGCATCGTGAGCACGACGTTTCGACAGTCGGTACACCGGTAGATGGCATACCCGCGGTCCAAGAGATCAACGGGGGCCCTGTCACCCTCGAGACGGAGGTGTTCGAGCGGGTCCGAGTCGTCGTCCGGTCGGTCTTCGGTCATGGTCCGAGTGTGTCCTTCAGGTCTGACAGCCGCACAGACCGGAATACAGTGTCGATACACTTGAAACATACAGTTCCGCCAGTCCGGAAAAATACGACGAACCCCGACTCGGCGCTCACTCCTCGACGACGTCGCACACGACAACCTCGTCGAACTCGACGTCCAGGGCGACCAGTTCTTCCCCCGTCACCGTCGGCCGGTACCCTCGGTCCGTCGACCCCAGGAACTCGAACTCACAGAGAGAATCGAGGGGCTCGGCCAGTTCCGACTCGGGAACGTCGAGCGAGTCGGCGACCGTCGCCGCCGACACCGGTTCGTCCGACTCCCGGGAGAGAGCGACCAACTCTACCAGCACGGCGTGTGTTGACAGTGACATGTGAGGGAAGGACCGACCGGGAGCGTCGGACACCTCTGTGCGAACAGAGCCCGACTCGCTACATAGCCCTTGTTTACCTCCGAGACACGAGGTTACCCGAGCGTAACCCGGTTCCTGTTTCGTACCGCCTCGAAAAAGTCGAGTGTCGCACCGTCAGTCGACGGTAGAGTGTCGCACCGTCGGAAAAAAAGTGGAGAGGGGTGGCCGAAGACGACCTGCATCGAGAACGGTCGTCCGCGGGGGAACGGACGCCGTCCGGGCAGACCTCTGACGCTCGGGGCCAACCTGTCGTCGCAGGGTGTCGTGTGGGCAGACACGGTGCAAGCGGATATTCCGACACTTCGTCGCGTCCCCACGTAGGTCGCGCCCGGTCTTATA
>CAZAFX010000115.1:0-1229 GCA_964484895.1 uncultured archaeon
ACACCGCCACGCGGTCCCGGTTGAACTCCTCCGCCAGCCAGGTCTCCGCCTCCCGGTCCCGTATCTCCTGGCAGGCGGCATCGACCTCATCCAGCAGCTCCCGCTGCTCCCCGGTCAGCTCGACGCGCCGGAACAGCTCGTCCATCCCCGCCATCACCCTTATATGGCGGCGCCTCCTTTAAGAACTACGTGATGGCGTACGACACCCTGTCGGTGGACCACGACGACGGCATCACCACCATCACGCTGGACCGGCCGGACAGCCGCAACGCGCTCTCCCCGCAGATGCTGGACGACCTGCGACTTGCGCTCAAGGACACCGTCCAGGACACGGACAGCCGCGGCGTCGTCCTCACCGGGAACGGCGACGCGTTCTCCGCTGGCGCCGACCTCTCGGCGCTGCAGGGGATGGATGAGGGCGACGCCCGGGCGCTGTCGGAGCAGGCGGAGGCGGTCACCCGCCGGCTGGAGCGGTCCCGGCTCGTCACCGCCGCGGCCATCGACGGCCCGTGCCTCGGCGGCGGCCACGAGCTTGCCCTCGCCTGCGACTTCCGTGTCGCCACAGCCGACGCGACGTTCGGACAGCCCGAGGTCCGCCTCGGGCTCATCCCGGGTTTCGGCGGCGCGGCCCGGCTCGCCCGCTTGGTCGGGCTGGCACGCGCCAAGTCACTCGTCCTCACCGGCCACACGATCGGCGCCGAGGAGGCGTCCCGCATCGGCCTGGTAGACGAGGTGGTGGACGACGCCATCGAGGCCGCGCACGCGGTCGTCACGGACACCGTTGAGGCCACGAGCCCGACGGCCTACCGGCACGCGAAGCGCGTGCTGGCGCGGACGTTCAACCACGACCTGCAGGAGGCGGTCAAACACGAGCGGGACGAGTTCTCCGCCCTCTTCGGCTCGGCGGACGCGGAGGAGGGTATCGCCGCGTTCCTCGAGGGCCGTGACCCCGCGTTCGGTGATGCGGAGTGACGGAGATTGTCATCGTGGACGCGGCCCGGACGCCGCACGGCACCCACCTCGGTGCGTTCAGCGACATCGATGCGGTCGAACTCGGTGCGACCGCGGTCCGCGGCCTGCTCGACCGCGTTGACGTGGATGGCGCGGCGGTGGACTGGTGCGCGCTGGGGAACAGCGTTCAGGCCGGCATCGGTCAGGTCCCGGCCCGGCAGGCCGTCATCGACGCCGGACTGCCCGACGACACGCCCGCGACGACCATCAACGAGGCG
>CAZAFX010000115.1:1239-3517 GCA_964484895.1 uncultured archaeon
GGATGGAGTCGATGTCCAACGCCCCGTTCCTCAACATGGAGATGCGGCAGGGCAGGCGGTGGGGCGACGCCACGCTGGTGGACAGTATGGTGCGGGACGCGCTCTGGGATGTCCCGTACGGAGCGCACATGGGTGAGCTGACGGAGGAGTTCAACGACCGGTTCGACATCACCCGGGAGGCACAGGACCGGTACGCCCTCCGCAGCCACGAGCGCGCCGTCGCCGCCCGGGACGACGGGCGGTTCGACGCCGAGGTCATCCCCGTCGAGGTGGATGGGGAGCGCGTGACGCGGGACGAGGGACCGCGGCCTGACACATCGCTGGAGAAGCTCGCGGCGCTTGACCCTGTGTTCGCTGACGACGGCAGTATCACGGCGGGGAACGCGTCCGACCTGAGCGATGGGGCGGCCGCGGTCATGCTGGCCCGGGAGGAAGCCGCCAGGCAGTACGGGCTTGGCCGCCGGGCGAAGGTGGTGGATACGGCGGTCGCCTACCGGGACTCCAAGTGGTTCCCGCTCGCCATCGAGGACGCGGTGCAGGACCTGCTGGACCGGAACGATATGGCGGTGGCGGACGTGGACGTCTACGAGCTGAATGAGGCGTTCGCCTCCCACATGGTCCATTTCCAGGACGAGCTTGGCATCCCGGACGACCGGCTGAACGTGCGCGGCGGCGCCATCGCGCTCGGCCACCCCATCGGCGCCAGCGGCGGCATCCTGACGACAACGCTCGTCCACACCATGGAAGATGAAGGAGCGGAGTACGGCATCGTCGGTATGTGCGTCGGCGGTGGTGGCGGCATCGCGATGCTTGTCCGCCGCTGAACCGGTCGCCCGCGCCACCAATAAAAACTTTGAACGTCGTTACTGGTGCATGACATCCGACCGGGGGATTGAGGCGGCGTCCGCGTTCGACCGGGGCGAACTTGAGGGCCTGTACAGCTTCATGGATGAGGACCCGTACCGGACAGTGATGGACGCTGCGATCCCGGAGACCTCCGCTTACGGCCTGGCCGACGACGGGAGGTCGGCGGGGCTGCGCCCGGTGGATATCGACACCGTCTACGACCGCGCCATGGAGGCGGGGCTGTCCGAGGAGGAGATCAACGAGGCCGTCCTCGTGTTGACGGCCGGTGATCCTCGTATCCCGGCGGAGCGGGCGATGCTGGACCAGCAGCACCTCGTCCGGTCGACGGCGCTGGCGACCCATGCCGTGGCGGCGGACGACGCCGCGACGTACGTGGAACGGACCGAAACGGACCTCGCCGGTGCGCTGTGGGACCGGGACGAGCTCGAGACCATCTACGACCGGGTGCTGGACGGGGAGGAGTACCGGGCGGTGCTGGACGCTGCGGTGACCGACGACGGGCAGCCGCCGGAGGTGGACACGGTCCGGCAGGACGCCATGGACGCGGGCCTGCGGCAGGGAACGGTCGACCGGGTGCTGTACGAGCTGGGTGGCGGCCATCCACGCATCCCCGAGGAGACGCCGGTGCTCTCTGAGCGGCGGACCTTCGTCCCGCGCACCCTCGGCGGTCTGCTCGTGGCGGCGGACGATGCGGCAGAGTACGCGGATATGGTCATGGAGCTGGACGTCCGTACCCGTGACCGGTGACTTCTTTAAGCCGGCGGCACCCAGACAAGGTCATGGCGATTTACGCGCTGGACGGGATGCGGCCGGATATCGCCGACAGCTGTTTCGTGGCGCCGGACGCCACCGTTATCGGTAACGTGGTGGTGGGGGCGGAGAGCTCGGTCTGGCCGCATGCATCGGTCCGCGGGGACTCCGACCAGATCCGGATCGGGGAGCGGTGCAGCGTGCAGGACGGCGCGGTGCTGCACACCGCTGACGGTTCTCCAGCGGTCGTGGGCGACGGCGTGACGATGGGGCATCAGGCCGTGGTGCACGGCTGCAGGGTGGGGGACGACTGCCTCATCGGGATGAACGCGACCGTGCTGTCCGGCGCTGAGGTCGGGGACGGCTGCATCGTGGCGGCGGGCGCGCTTGTCCCCGAGGGCCGGGAGATCCCCGACCGGAGCGTGGTGATGGGGGTGCCGGGCGAGGTGGTGCGGGACGTGACCGACGACGACCTAGCCCGGATCCGGGAGAACGCCAAGATTTACGTGGACAAGGCGGAACGGTACCGCGCCGGGTGCCGGCGCGTCGACCGGTCGGCGGACAGCCATTAAAGCCTGCGGCTCGCCCCGTTCCGTATGGAGATTGCGGAGCTACATGACCGCCTGCTCCACTGGTACGACCGGGAGAAGCGCGATCTGCC
>CAZAFX010000116.1:0-3504 GCA_964484895.1 uncultured archaeon
CGACAGTTCCACCGGCAACATCGGCTTTCGCTGCGTCGTCGACGCGGCATGAACCCGGAGCCACGTCCACGGCCCGTGCCGGGTGTACAGCCTGCACCGTCGGGAGCGCGGATCCACGCCAGCATAGCGCGTCCCGGCCACCGATCAGCAACGACCGGGCGGGCCGACGAGAGGGGACCGGAGCAGCGACGGCGAAGGCGACGGCGGTCCGGCCGGGGAGACAGCGTTCGTTATACCCGAACGAAAGGGTCGCGATACGACGGGTCAGTTCCCCGGAACGGTCAGTCCGCGTCCAGCCGGTTTCGGCACCGGAAAATCAGGTACAGTCTGCGAGGGGCGCTCCGGGAGGGCGCCGACCTCGGGTTCCGGAGGAACGGAGACCGGTCGTCCGACCACGGACGGTTACTCGGGGAAAGAGACGGACAGAGGGTGGGACCACGGAGCGTTCGAGAATGCCGCAACGACACACCGCGCTGTGGCTACAGACGGGGACATGCGCGGCTCGGCTTCCGGACTCCGGCGGGACAATAGTATCCCGAAATCTTATGTTTCGCCCGTCGTACTGGCTACTATGACCGACCCCAGCGACTCCGACTCCGACCTGAAGACGGCCACAAAAGTGTTCGAGATAATCGAAACGATTCGAGAACACGATGGGGTAGGTGTGACGGAGCTGGCCGAGGAACTCGGCATGGCAAAGAGCACCGTACACGGGTATCTGGCGACGATAGAACACGCGGGGTATCTGGTGAAAGAGGACGGGCAGTACCGGCTCAGTCTGAAGTACCTCGACCACGGCATCTACAAGCGGAGTCAGATCATTTCGTGGGACGTGGTCAGCCAGACGCTAAAACAGCTTTCGGACGAGACCGCGGAGATCGCCTGGTTCACCGTCGAGGAGAACGGGCGGGCCCTCGACATCTACAAATCGGAGGGTGAGCGCGCGATCACCGTCGAGACCTGGCTCGGCCAGGCGAAACCGATGCACGCCCTCGCGGCCGGGAAAGCGATCCTCGGCTTCAGCGGCGACGAGTTCGTCCGGGACGTCGTCGACACGCACGGACTCGAGGCGTTCACGGAGAACACGATCACCGAGGAGTCTGAGTTGCTGGCGGAACTCGAGACGGTCCGCGAGGAGGGGGTGGCCGTCAACGACGAGGAGTACACCGCCGGGATACGGAGCGTCGGTGCCCCCGTCATGAACGACGGGGAGGTCCTCGGTGCGGTGAACCTCTCCGGACCCGCACACCGGATGAAAGGCGAGCGGTTCCGCGAGGAATTCCCCGACCTCCTCCTGAGCGCGGCCAACGAGATAGAACTCAAGCTCCAGGCACGGAACTGACGCCCGCCTGCACGACCGCCGGACGTCGGGTCACTCCTCCAGGGCGGCCGTCATGACGAGTTCCATCTCCGCGCCCGCGGGGAGGTCGCTGACCTCGATGACGTCCCGTGCCGGCGGGTCGCCGTCGAAGTACTCCACGTACGCCTCGTCCATCTCGTGGAAGTCGTCGATGTCAGTAAAGTAGGCCGTCACCCGGACGACGTTCTCGAACCCCGTTCCGGCCTCGGCGAGGATCGCCTCGAGGTTCTGCATGATCTGGTGGGTCTTCTCGGTGACGTCACCCGTGACGAGGGACCCGTCCGGTCGCATGGGGACCTGCCCAGCAGTGAAAACGAATCCGTTCGCCTCGCTCGCGTGAGAGTACGCTTCCTGTTCTGCTGGTGCATTGGGAGTCGAGTACGACTGGCGCATCGGTACGTACGATCCACGACGGCCGGTAAAAACGTTCCGGCTACGCGAGTGCCCTGTCGGGAACAGCCACTGGCGGCGACGTCGGGAACCGCCGCCCGGACCCCGGGCACAGTCAGCAAGACGTTCCCGGGTGTGTGGAGCTACTGGATGCCGGGGACGACGGCCCCGCGTCGGATGGACCCGAAGGCACCAGGCATACTTTTTTTAGGTCCTGTGCCGACTGTGCGTCCAGAATGACACGCGAGCGCCCGTCGTCGGCGTTTCTCGACACCGGCGTGGCATCGTTCATGGACGCACAGCAGGTAGACCCCTACGAGGAGGGCGCACTCGAGGACGCGGGAGTAGACGTGGGCGTCGTGGGGTTCCCGTTCGACGCGACGTGTATCAGTCGCACGGGGACGAACATGGGGCCGCGGGCGATCAGGGCCGCCAGCGCCCAGACCCGGTACTATCACTTCGAGTACGACACCGACCTCCAGGAGCACTACAGTTTCGCCGACTGTGGCGACGTGCCCGTGGTGCCCGGGAACGCGGCCGCGAGCCTCGACCGCGGTGCGGACACGCTCGGGCGCGTCCTCGAGGCGGGCGGCCTGCCGGTCATGCTCGGCGGCGACCACGTGACGACCGTCTCCGGGGTGCGAGCACTCGGTGAGCACGCCGAGGACCCCGGACTCGTGTTGGTCGACACCCACTTCGACACGGCCGAGGAGGTGGCTGGCGAGCGGTACAACCACTGCTGTCCCATCGCTCGCGCCGTCGACGAGGGGGGGTTCGACCCGGAGAAGATCAGCATCGTCGGGCTGAGCGCGCCCACGAACCCGCGCGCGGAACTCGAGGTGGCCCTCGAACAGGGGATGAACCTCTACTCGCTGGACGAGGTGGCCCGCCGCGGGGCTGCGACGGTCGCGCGCGAGGCGACGGCGGCCGCCAACGACGGCAGCGACGCGGTCTACCTGACGCTGGACATCGACGTCCTCGACGCCGGGTCGGCGCCCGGAACGGGCGTGCCGACCAACGGCGGCCTCTACTCGCGGGAACTCCTGCAGATCCTCGGCGTCGTCGCGAGCGAGGGCATCGACGCCATGGACGTCGTCGAGACGTCGCCGGGGATCGACCCCGCTGGCGTGACGGCGCGGATGGCAGTGCGGTCGGTCGTCGACGCGCTGGCGGCCAACGCCGTCGGCGAGGCGCACGGCGTCGGCACCGGGACCGCCGCCGCCGAGAACTGCCGGCGGTCTCGGGAGTGAACGCGCGCTCGCCCACGAGAGACAGTTTTATATACGTCGATCTGGCAGTCGGTAGTATGGAGTTTCAGGACGAAGTCGTGATAGCGGCTGACGCCGAGACGACGTGGGAGACGGTGTCAGACCCCGAGGTGCTCGTCAATTGCGTCCCCGGCGCCGAGGAGATCGAACGGGTCAGCGAGACACATTACACGGGAACGATCAAGCGCGGCGTCGCGGGGATCGAGGTCTCACTCGAGGGCGAGGTGGAGATGACCGAACTGGACCCGCCGAACTACCTCTCGGCCGACGCCAGCGGCGAGGACTCCAACACCGGCAGTCGACTGGACGCCGAGGCGGAGTGGACGATGACCGAAACCGGTCCCGACGAGACCACCCTGGAGTCGGACCTCCGGATGGACTGGACCGGTCGCCTGGCGACGCTCGGGGCGCGGATGTCCAAGCGGCTCATCAACCGCGACATCAACACGTTTTTCGATAATCTGAAAGACCACGTCGAGGAGGACT
>CAZAFX010000117.1:0-3503 GCA_964484895.1 uncultured archaeon
CCGACGGCAGCAAGTGGGCTTCCGAGCACGCCGAACAGGAGCTGCGTCCCCGCCGCGGCGGCCGCACCCGTGAGCGTGGCATCGGTCAGGAACAGCCCGCCCACCCCGGCGTACAGCACGGCCTGGAGGGAGCTGAGGATGACGGTCCCGATGATGGCGAAGATGAGCGGGTCCTTCAGCCCGTCATGGTCATCGACCCGCTGGAAGAAGTCGTGCGGGTCGGTGACCACATCCGTCGCGACCGCGTACCAGTCGCCCAGCACACCCATACCCGCCGTTATTCACGCCCACCTTATAACCGCTCGTACCGCGCCGGTCAGCCGTCGCCGAGTACGTCCTCCAGCGCCGCGAGCTGTGCCCGGTCGCGCGGCCGGCCCGCTTCGGCCTTCGCCCGGAGGATATCCGCCCACGGCGCCAGCTGCAGGTCGAAGTGCGTGAGCCCCTCCATCCCTGGCGGCACGCCCGCATCACCGGTAGGCGGCACGGTCATCTCGTCGAGGATGTCGATGCACATCCCGTCGCCGTAGGCGCCGTCCCGCACCGCGGCGGTCCCGGCATCAGCGGGGATGGGCTCCCGGCTCTCATCGAGGGCGTAGATGCCGCCGCCGTAGCTGCGGTCCGGCAGCGCCACGCCGTACGGCGTCTCCGTGGCGACCGTGTCGACCGCATCCGTGTCGTCCGTGTAGATATCGACATCCTTGGGACTGAACAGGTCGCCGTACTCCGCTGCCAGAGCGTCGCGATCGTCCGCATTGAGATGCCCGAGCAGGGCCGTCGTCCCGACGAGCGTGCCCGAGACGGTGGTATCCGCCGGCACACCGTAGTCCTGCCACTCCGCATCGGCCTGCTGGATCGCGGCGACCGCCTCCTCGTACCCCTCCATAATAATGTTATTATCGTAGAGCAACAACATAAAGCTTGGGGTGTCGGCCAGGGATTACCTCCTGCGACAGTGGCGGCGGGGACGGCTGTGCACTAGTACGTGACGGAGGCCTGTGGACAGCCTGGTACCTCGGCTCGGACCGTTGCCGGCTGCTGAGCGGCATCCACCGTGTATGCGCTGACGCTGCCGGGGTCCAGGGGGCCGACGGTCGTCTGCTGCAGGTCGCCGGTGTCCCCGTACAGGATGCGGATCTCTTCGATGGACTCTGTGCCAGCATTCCGAATGAGGATGGTGGTCTCCCCGTCTTGGTACTCGACGTTCACGATCACAAGATCCACGAAGCTGCAGGAAAGCTGCTGCCGCGTCTGTTCCTCCATGCTCTGCTGCTGCTCTGTCAGGGCAAGCTGCGAGAACCAGAACGTGCCAGCGGCCGCGATGACCAGACCGATTAGTATGAGGATGGGCAGCAGCATCGCGATGACGACGCGTGCAGTGCTCAGCCTATGCAGTGTCTTGAACCCGATGACATACACGTACAGCATGTATAGGCCGAACAGGATGTTCACGAGCGGCACCCAGCCCAGCAGGGCGAACGCTCCGCTCGTGTAGGCCATGACCTGCACCGTCTTCTTCAGGCCGCGCGCACCCAGCAGGAACAGGAAGCCGTGCATGACCGCACCCCCGATGAGCAGGCCGACGGGTACTGCGATCGGGCTCACGACGACACCGATGGCCGCCTGCATCGCTGCATCCGTCGCTGCAGTGACCGGGCCCACGTCCGCCAGCACCATCCGCCCGAAGCCCGTGTAGATAATCGCCTGAAGCACCGAGAGGATTGCACTACCGATGATGGCGAAGATGAGCGGCTCCTTCAGCCCGTCGTGGTCCTGCACTCGTGCAAAGAATGCGTGTGGCTCGGCGACGATCTCCCGCGCGACCGAGAACCAGTCACCAAACACCATATAGCCGTGCAATTGCCGCGCCTCATATAAAAACGGACGGGATCAGCGGTGCTCGTGGTCCAGCCGGCTCCGCGTCGGCCCTGCCTGGTGCATGTACTTGGAGCTGTCCCGGTCGCCGTACGGCGTCTCGGCCGGCCCGGTCATCGTCTCGAACACGAGCTGGCAGACGCGGTCCTCCGGGTACATCACCACCGGGGCGCTGCCGAGGTTCTGCATCTCCAGCGTGACCTGTCCGGAGAACCCGGGATCCAGGTAGCCGGCAGCGGCGTGCGGGATGATGCCGAGGCGAGCGTAC
Organism: uncultured archaeon; assembly: GCA_964484895.1. Classification (GTDB taxonomy): domain Archaea; phylum Nanohalarchaeota; class Nanosalinia; order Nanosalinales; family Nanohalalkaliarchaeaceae; genus CAZAFX01. The sequence goes on from CAZAFX010000117.1 coordinate 2,141, forward strand.
GATGAGCGGCCCTCGATGCGCGCCACAAGGTCGTCCGGCACGTGAACGGTCTCCAGCGTCGACCCCAGCATGAACTCGCCGGGGTGCACGACGATGCCCTCGTCGGGTCCTGCCTCCCGCTCCTCCAGCACATCGTCGTACTGGTCCATCTGCCGCGTGTCGATGACGGTCGCCTGCCGCGTGTCCAGCACGCCGAACGTGTAGCCCAGCCGCAGGTCTAGCGACGCCGGTCCCAGCTGCGCATCAAGGTCGACCGCCGGTCCGTCATCGACGGTCACCGCTCCGGCCTCGACCTGTTCCCGCAGCGCGGTGTCGGGCAGGATAGCCATGCCGCCGTATCCGCCCCCGTCGTTTAAATGGTTCGGGCGCACCCGGCAACCCGATGCTCCGCGACCGCCTGCCGGACCCGGATACGGTCCGCCTCCGGCTCATGGACCGGCACCCGCTGTACCGCGTGGACGACGACGCGGACCGGCACACGTACCGCCACCGGCTCACCGGCCGCGAAGTGGTCTACGACGAGCACCGCAACCGGTTCGACGACACCGGCTACCTCGGCGCGGTCGCATCCCGCCTCCCCGGCACCGACGCACCGGACCCGCTGGAGGCAGAGTGGCACGTGCTCCATGCCGACGACGTCCACCAGGACACGCTGGACGACCGCCTCGCGGACAGCGACCTCCGTGCCGCACCGGGGCACATGCGCCGGTACCGCGGTGACGGCTACCAGGTGCATATCGACCACGCCGCGCTGGCTGACGACGAGATCGCGGTCGCGGTCACCGGGGACTGCACCGACATGCCGGCCGCCGACATCGTCCGCGACCTCGACCACGTAGGGATCATGCTACGGCGGCGCCACGCCGACGACGAATGGATCCGGTTCGACACCGATCACGACCCGTACAGGCACCTGAACGACACGTACCGGTGGCAGGACGACGACGCACGGACCGCACAGCGCGAGTGACGCTACGCGTCCATCAGCTCCCGGTCGCCCAGCCCCATGACCTGCAGCTGCGCCTCCACCGCGGCCACGTCACGGTCAAGTGCCGCCGCAAGCTCGGACGCGTCCATCCCGTCATGCCGCTGCAGCAGGAACCGCTCCTCCCACCGCGTGAACGCCACGTCATCCGCCTCCTCCAGCCGCTCGTGGAACGCCGAACCCTTCTCAAGGAACGCCCGCAGCTCGTCCGGGGCCATCCGCTCCCGGTGCCGGGCGAGATACCGCAGCTCCGCCCGCGACAGCTGCCCAGGCTTGATCTCCCGCGGATCATCGTCCCGCGGCGTCGCCCCGTCATCCGGCGTCCGCCCACCGGGCCCGACGCCGTCCACCGCCGCATCGGACGCGTCCGCATCCAAC
>CAZAFX010000118.1:0-252 GCA_964484895.1 uncultured archaeon
GACGAACCAGTTCGGCTCCGCCGCCCCGGACAGCCGACCGACCGCCCACAGCACCGCGCTGATACCGGGCAGCACCGCCGCCGTCATCTGGAACCGGACGCCGATGTTCCAGGCGAGGATGAGCCCGTGAAGGTATAGCAGGAATCCGGCAAGCAGCAGGAAGAACCGGTTGTAGGCCCGGCCGAACCGCTTGATATTCGCTGAGGGATCGATGCGGGGTATCACCCAATATATCCCGAGCACCGCCAGCAA
>CAZAFX010000118.1:262-3466 GCA_964484895.1 uncultured archaeon
GCTCCCGCTGCGGCGCCGACCGCGGCTAACCCGGCCAGCCCTGCTGTCGTCCGCCGGACCATGACAGCGACTGGCCGTGGCCATAGTATAAAAGCATCTGCCCGGAACAATGGGACGAGGGGCCCGTAGCTCAGTCCGGACAGAGCGCTCGGCTTCGGTGACCGGTCTCTGCGATGCGGAGACGGTCGGAGAGGATCGCTGATCTTCGACGGAGGATACCGAGCGGTCGCAGGTTCAAATCCTGCCGGGCTCGCTTCGCTCGCCTGTGGATGCTCACATCCTGTCTGGCACTGTTCTCTGGCCGTGCTGCGGCGTCACGGTCTAGAGGGGTGCCGTGAGGAACGGGATGGCGTACATGGCGGCGACGCCAAGGGTGAAGACGGCCAGGTGGACAGCCCATCCGGCGTCGTCCTTGAAGGCAGGGAGCAGGTCGCTGCCGGCGATGTAGACGAAGTTGCCGATGACGAGCGGGAGGAGCAGGGTCACGGTGGAGCCGGAGACGGCCTCGAGCCCGAGGACGATGCCGGCTCCGGCGAACATGAACAGGCTGACCGCGATGTTGGTCGCGAGCGCCTTCCGCTGCGAGAACCCGTACTCGACCATCACGCCGAAGTCCCCGAGCTCCTTTGGGATTTTGTGCGCGACCACCGCGATGACGGCGGCGATGCCCGCGGCGGGGGACGCGAGGAAGCTGGTCGCGATGAGCACACCGTCAAGCACGTTGTGCAGTGCGTCCCCGGTCGCGAGGACGTACGGAAGCGGTTCGTGGTGGACCGCCTCGTGGTGGCAGTGCCAGTGGACGGCCCGCTCCAGCAGCAACGACCCGACGATACCGGCGACCACCAGCAGCCCCGTCAACCGCGTATACTGCGCCTGTTGCGCCAGCCGGTAGACGAGGTGGATGAACACACCGCCGAAGATGGTGCCGGCGGACAGCGACACGAGGTACGGTGCCACGGCCTGGTACCGGTCGTTGGACAGGAACAGCAGGAGCGCACCGCCGGCCGAGAACAGCGACACGAACACCAGGCTGCCGGCGATACGGGTCAGCATGCACGCGTGCTACGGCCGCAGATTTATCAACCACCCGTCCCGGCGCTCGGCACTCACCGGACGCGGTCGTACAGTGCCTGCCCCGTCGACTTGGCGTCGTCCGCCAGCTGATCCCAGCCGTAGTCGCTGCCGCGGTAGAACCCCCAGCCGGCCACGTTGCCGGCCACATCTAGGTACTCGACCGATGCGTCGTACCAGCCCTCCTTGGCCGCCGTGAACGCGGCCATGACGGCGCCGGACGCGACCGTCTTCTGCGCCAGCGAGGGATGGTCAACCGCGAACGCCAGCGCCCGGTCGGAGGCGTAGCCGAGGAAGACGTTGAACCCCGGATGCATCACGGTGTGGTCGAGCTGCAGCGGGTTGAGGTAGTCCTCGTACAGCGGGATGTCGGCCACGTACTCCTGCAGCTCGGAGGCGGCGCCAGCGATGCCGCCGCCCCACGCGATTGGATGGTCGCGGGCCTCCGCAACGGCCGCCTCGTACAAGCTGCGGTCGCCGGACTCCTCCATGGCGGCAGGGTGCCGGGCGAACGGTTAAAACGGTACCGATTCGTAATATGCGGTATTACGGCCGTGTCCGGTGGCGTGCGGCGTCCTCGGTCGCTCAACACATATAAAATAGTGCGGCTGCCACTGGGGCGCATGCGGGACGGGCCGGAGATCAAGACGGAGTACCTAGACGACGAGTTCTCCGACAGGATGGTGGAGGAAATTCAGGAGGCGGTGTCGCAGAGCGAGCAGCTGCGGGCGGAGCTGAAGCGGTACAACCAGGCCGCGGAGCAGATGAAGGACGCGGAGTTCTACCGGCAGCGGCTGCAGGAGATCTACCGGAAGATCAACGCGTCGAACAAGGTGGCGGAGGTCCGGCAGGCGGTCGCGGACCAGGGCGTGGAGGGCCCGGTGCTGAAGGCGCTGGTCGTGGACGAGTACGACGGGAAGCGCGTGTGGATCGAGCCGGAGTCGATGATTAAAGGGCAGTACGGCGTGACGCTGCCGGACGGCGTTGATGCGGCGGAGATGCCGGTCGGCACCGAGGTCGCGGTCGATCCGCAGACGTTCGAGGTGGTCGAGGTGCTGGAGCAGCGGAAGGACTCCCGGTTCACCCCGGCGGAGACGGACGTGACGTTCTCCGACATCGGCGGCCTCGACCATATCATCGAGGTGATGAAGAAGAACATCGGCGTCCAGCTGGACCCGGAGAAGCGGGAGATGGTGCAGGACTGGGATATCGACATGGACAAGTCGATGCTGCTCGTCGGGAGGCCGGGGACCGGGAAGACGATGCTGGCGAAGGCGATTGCCAACGAGTTCGACGCGGAGATATTCATGATCAACGCGCCCCAGCTCGTGGAGAAGTTCATCGGCGAGGGCGCGAAGAAGATCAAGAAGCTGTACGGCCAGGCGTCCAACTCGGACCGGCCCGCGGTCGTGTTCATCGACGAGATCGATGCGATCGCAAAGGCCCGGGACGAGAACCGCCGGCACGGTGGCGAGGAGGTGGAGCGCACCATGAGCCAGCTGCTGTCGGAGCTGGACGGCCTGGACAAGGAGGAGGGCAAGCAGGATGTGGTGTCGATCTTCGCCACCAACAAGCCGTCCGTCCTGGACCCGGCTATCATCAACCGGTGCTCCGCACTGGAGGTCCCGGTGCCGGACGCGGCAGCGAAGGAGGAGGTGTTCCAGATCCATTCGCGGCGGCTGCCGCTGGCGGACGACATCTCGTTCGCGGAGCTGGTGGACCGTCTGGACGCGAACAGCACGGGCCGCGATATCTCCCAGGTCTGCAAGCAGGCGGCGATCGCGGCGCTGTTCCGGGACGACGCGGACGACATCACGGTGACGCGCGCCGACTTCGAGAAGGCGATCACGGACATCGAGGAGGGCAAGATGGGGATGGAGAAGGACTTCCTCATGGACGAGGAGTACCCGGGCGAGATCTTCGCGTGAGGCACTGCACCGTTTTAAATCTAGACGCACATACAGCGTTGGTATGCCCGAACATCGCGATTTTACGCCGTATGCCGAGCAGGACCGGGTGAAGGATGTCGTCCGCGGCATCCTCTACACGCTGGAGGGCATCAGCCTGGAGTTCGCGGAGTACAAGCGGCAGATCAGCGAGGAAACGGATGTCGATCTGGAGGTCATCAAGGAA
>CAZAFX010000119.1:0-1733 GCA_964484895.1 uncultured archaeon
GGTCCGGGGGAGCGTGCGGCCGACGTACGTGCCCAGGATGCGCCAGAGATGGCCGGGGGCGGGGGGCGGTATCCAGTTGATCGTGGACCGGAGGCGCCCGGGGCCGAGGAGGTTCCACCCGATAATGACGTAGTACGGAGCGGTAAACGCGGCGAGCACAGCCTGCACGGGAAGCCACCGCCGGACGTGTCCGGGGCCGGCCCGGAGCGTGTCTGCCAGCAGCACCAGCGACGTGCGTGTAGACGAGTGCGGCGGTGGCGGCGAGGTAGAGGACTGCCGCCCGGCGGCTGGCGTGGCGGCGGAACCGGAGCATGGTATACCAGGATGCGAGCGCGAACATGGTCAGAAGGGCGTACATGCGTGCCTCGCGGCCGTACCAGACGTAGAACGGTGAAAGGGCGAAGAAGAGTGCGGCGAAGACGCCGGTACGGCGGTCGTACAGCCGTGCAGACACCGTGTAGATGAGGACGATGGATGCGGCGTCGGCAGCAGTGGACAGCGACCGCAGGGAGACGGCTGACGGGCCGAGGATGGCGCCCCACCAGTTCGCGATGATGTAGTACAGTGGTGGATGGGCGTTCACCCAGGGGAGCGCCGTCAGGATCTGGCCTGTGGACCACTGTGAGACGAAGAACAGGGTGTCGAGTTCGTCCGCCCAGAGGCTCTCCGTCCCGATACCCCACAGTCGGATCGCGAGGCCACCCAGCACCACGGCGGCGAAGGCGAGATGCGCATCGTCCAGACCGCGCAGCTGTCGGAGCTGAGAGACAAGCAGGTCAGGCACCACCTGTGTCACCCGGGCGGCTGTCAAGGGGCCACGAGATATGTCCTGGCCGGTGCTGTTCGCCGTCGCCGTCCACCACCAGCGTCCGGACCGTGTCGACCACGTCCTCCGCCGACCGGTCGGTCGTATCGACCTCGTACACAGTCTCCCGCTGCGCGACCGCCTGCTGCAGGATGAGGTCAAGCCGCTCCGCGTCCACGTTCTCCGCGATCTTGTCGTCGTCCCAGCCCTTCTCCTGGAGCCGGTCGCGGAGCTCGTCGGGGTGGCAGCGGAGCACCACCGTCACGTCGGCAGGATAGTGGTGTGCGAGGTGGCCGTCCAGCACGGCATCCTTTCCCAGCCGGTCCTGCAGGTGGGCGACGAGGCTGTCCGTGTCCACGGCGGTCGCGCCGCGCGCCGGGTCCGGGACGGTCTCCACCGCCGCCTCCTGCGCCACGGCGTTCACCGCCACGTATTCATGGTCAAGCGCGTCGGCAAGCCGCTCCGCGACGGTGGTCTTGCCGGTGCCGGGCGTGCCGGTGACGGCGATAATCATGCCGGCGTACGGGTCGGTGGGCTTTAAGCCGGTGCCGGTCTACAGGGCGTCGCGGAGCCGGTCGTAGAGCTGTCCTGCTCGCGCGGTGGCCGCCGCCCCGAGTGTGTCACCGGGAAGGTCGGTGATGGTGTAATCGACAGCCTCGCGGTTGTCCAGCGCGTTCCGCGTCCAGTTCTGGTCCTTCTCCAGCGCCGCCGCGGTGATGGGGGCGAGCTGGTTGCTCATGTACTCTACTTTGTTCGAGACCGTGAATCCATCGACCTGCGCCAGTTCGTCGCGGGCCTCACAATACGCGTCGTGCGGGAGCCGGACCTTGAGGTCTGTGAGAAACGTGATCTTCATGGACTCCTCCGTCAACTGATCGGCGTCGGTATCGAAATATTCCAGATCAACAAGATACGTAGAAGGTGTAAA
>CAZAFX010000119.1:1743-3445 GCA_964484895.1 uncultured archaeon
TCTCCTCGTCCGTCCGGAAGTTGTTTGCCGGAAAATCACACACCCCTACTCCGGCGTCCAGCAGATCGACCATCGTCTCCGCCATGCTTCGGATGTACGGGCGTACACCCGCCGGCCCTTCCGCCTCGATGGCCGCGTACATCGAGTCGATTGCAGAACGGCCGTGTGCATACACCTGCGTCGTCACGTCACCATCCCGGTACACCTCCTCGGAGGTATATCCGCCTGTATCGAACAGGTGTTCCCGGCCGGCGGCATCGTGTTCCTGCCGGCTTGATGGACGAAGGTAGCCTTCATCCAGGTCGAAATTCGCGAGGAACTGCAGCGGCGCGTGGGCAGCGCGGTACGCACCGAGGGCCAGCGGCTTCGTGTCGAGGTCGAACTGCTTGAACACGCGGTCATCGTCCCGGACGACCGTGTTGGTCAGCGCATCCTGCAGCGTCTCCCCCTCGGCGAGGTCCTCGGCCGTCCGGTTGTGGCGGTGACGGCTGGTCACCGACCGGGCGTAGTGCGGCGCCCACGCAGCAGCACCGCTCAAAGCATCCGTCACCGCATCGTACGCGTCTCGCACCCCCATAGACCCACCGTTGTTATTTAATAGTGACTACATGTACTTAAAGGTTGGGGGATTTGGGACGGGTATGGGCGAGAGCGACGCCGCGATGACGCTTGCCCGGGACCCAGCAGACCCGGAAGAGTTGCTTGAGCGGTTTCAGGACGCCGGTATCCGGGCTCGTCCCGATTTTCGGACGATGGTGCGGAAGGCGGTCACCGGGTCGTACGGCGACTCCTGGCGTATCTATGCCGCGACGGACACGGTGCAAGCGACCTGCTACCGGACCGCGTTCCGTGCCGAGTACGGCGGCCAGGAACCGGAGACGGGCCGTGATGCGGTGCTGGACGCGGTGCTCGACGACATCTACGCGGACGCCGTGGGCCCGGATGCCGGGCTCAGCGTCCGGTGAGCGAGAGATCCTCATGACGCCGAACATGGAGCTATGCCTCATCGCTGCGCGGTTCGTGCGGCTGTCGATGGGTGCACGGCGCGGACCGCAGGCCTCTTAAAGCCTGCCGGCGCAGCCGGCCGTGAGGAGGCGCACCACGCATGATCGAGGTCTGGACGGAGCAGTACCGGCCGGAGTCGCTTGACGAGGTGATCGGGCATCCGCATATCGTGGACCGGCTGCAGGGGTTCGTGTCGAAGGAGTCGGTGCCGCACATGCTGTTCGCCGGGCCGGCCGGGACGGGCAAGACGACGTCGGCGATCGCGCTGGCGAAGGACCTGTACGGCGACGACTGGCAGCAGAACTTCATGGAGACGAACGCCAGCGACGAGCGTGGTATCGACGTCATCCGGAACCAGATCAAGGACTTCGCACGGACCAGGTCAGTGAACGCCGATTTCAAGATTATCTTCCTCGACGAGGCAGACAACCTCACTTCCGACGCGCAGCAGGCCCTCCGACGGACGATGGAGAAATATGCGGAGAGTACGCGGTTCATCCTCTCATGCAACTACTCGTCGAAGATTATAGAGCCCATACAGAGCCGCACAGCAGTCTTCAGGTTCAACCGGCTGGCGGACGAGCACGTGAAGACGTACATCGAGCGCGTCGCCGACGGGGAGGGGCTGACGGTGGACGAGAGCGGCGTCGACGCGCTCCTCACCGTGTCCGACGGCGACCTGCGGAAGGTGACGAAC
>CAZAFX010000120.1:0-3357 GCA_964484895.1 uncultured archaeon
TGGTCGACCACCCCGAGACGCACGGCGCCGTCGAGCAGATGCGGGCCATCGAGGACGGGTTCGCCGTCGCGGACCTGGTACAGCGCGGCGTCGACGAGGCGGAACAGGTCTGATACCGTTCATATATCGATGTTATATCGTTTCTGTATCGGTCCTGTATGAATTTTGAGAGAAGAAATGAAAAAGGAGAAATGGTGAGGGGCCGGCTGCGCCGGCCGCCTCAGTACCCGGTGCCGGGCTGTGTCGGCGGGCCGCCTGCCTGGTCGCCGCTGCTGCCATCCTGCTGTGGACGGCTGGTCGGCGGGCCGCGAGGGTTGACGCCCGTGGCCTGCCGCACGTCGGCCGGGATGGCGGCGGTGATGTTGCCGGCACCGCTCGTGTCCTGGCCGCGGCGCTCCATGGCGGCGACGGCACGGTTGTGGCCCTGGACCGAGGTGTTGAGGGCGCGGCCGATGCCGGCTTTCGCCTGCTCCGGGACCTTCTCGTAGACCCTGGAGAGGACCGAAGCATGGAACGAGGTGGCGGTCGCGACCAGCTCGTCGATCTTGCCCTGCTCGGCGAGGTCGCTGACCTCGGCGCCGATGCCCTGGACGCCTTCCATCTCTTCGGAGTAGTTACCAGCCGCCTTCTCCGCGAGGTCGGACCGGTTCTTGTCCGCCATGCGCTCGGCCTCGGCCAGTCGGCGTTCAGCCTGTGCCACCTTCGTCTTCGCCTTCTCGGACGCGTTGGGAGCGGTCCGCTCGACCGCGTCCTCCACACTCGTCTTCACGTCGTGGAGCGGGTGGTCGGGCGTGACCGCGACGTCCGGCAGCGACTGCGCGGCGCCGGCGGCCGTGACCAGTGCGAGGGCCGCGATGAGTACGGGGATCTGTCGCATCACTGTACACCTCCTTGGGTGTCGGACCCGTCACGGGTCCGGTTGGTTCCGTCCGTTTGTCCGGTCTGCCGGTTGTACTGCTCCGTCTGTTCGGCTGCATCCTGTGCCGTCTGCAGCGCCGACCGGGCGTCGTCCAGCACCGACTGCGCCTCGTCGCTGTCGATGCCCTCCAGCGTTGTCACGGCGCGCTGGAGCGTGCTGGCTGCCTCGCGGTAGGCTGCTGCTGCCTCGACCGTGTCGTTCTGGTCGAGGAGGTCGTTCCCGCGCTGCAGGTCCTGTCTACCATCCTCAAGGAGACTGCGGCCGCGGTTGACTGTGTCTCCCCCTACGGGGCGGCCGGTGCTGCCCGGGATCGACTCCAGCACGCCGCTCGGCACGCCACCCGTCTCCCGGAGCTGCTGGACGGCGGTGGCGTGGCCGCGGCTCGACGCGTTCATGGCGCGTGCGATCGCATCCTGGGCCTGTGCCGGGACCCGGTCCATCACGCGCTGCAGCACATCCTGGTGGTGCTGCGTCGCCCTCGCGACCACCTCCTCGACCTGCCGGCGCTGGGCGGCGTCGGAGACCTGCTGGCCCAGCCTGCTCAGCTCCTGCATCTCCTGGTCGTAGTCCTCCGCCGCCTCGGCGGCGCGGTCAGGCTGACCGGCATCTGTGAGCCGTTCCGTCTCGTTGACGCGGTGACCGGCTGCGCGGGCCTGTTTCCGTGCCTTCTCGACCGGGTCGTGCTCTGTGTCAACCGTCACGTTCTCCGCGGTCCGCTTCGCGTCGTACCCGGGTTCTCCGGGATTGACGCCCTGGCGTTCAAGCACCCGCATGTGTATGTCGGTGGCGCGGCTGATCACTGCATCGATGTCCTGCCGCGTCGCTACCTCCGCCACCGAACCTGCATATCGGCGGGACTGGGCGACGGCGTCGCCGTACTGCCGGTCGAGATCCTCGGCCCTGGCGGTCTCGTTCCGGTCAGCGAGCGCGCGGGCCTCCGCGAGGCGCTCCTCGGCGTGCCGCAGCTTCTTCTTCGCCTTCGCCTCACTGGAGAACGTCAGCGCCATGGAAAGCGCCTCTCCAGCCCGGTCCAGGCCGTATGTCAGGTCGCCGGGAGCTGCCCCGGGCGCCATCAGTTCGGGGGGTGCCTGTGCTGCCGCCGTTTGGACGAACGCGATTGCAACGACCGCCGCCAGTACCGTCCGGGTGAGCGTGTGCATACCAGTAGCCTCTGTATCTTCTCCTATTTTCCCGGACTATTATAAATACTTTTTCCATTTTATCCGATATTTATGATATTTTTTCCCACTATCTCCGAAACTATGAAATAAGGTTGTTCCGCACTGTGCGGTATGTTCGAGAGGGAGGCTGCGGACGGGGAGCGATGGAACCCTGCGGAGGAGATGACGGAGAACGAGAAGAAGTTCCTGCTCAGCCTCGTGGAGGACGGGAGCAAGACGGACAGCGAGATCGCGGAGGAGCAGGGGATGAGCAAGTCGACCGCCAACCGCATCCGACGGCAGTTCGAGGAAAAAGGCCTCATCAGGGAATACCTCCCCATCATCGACCTCGAGGCGGTCGGCATCCGGGTGTACGCCACGATCACCATGCGGTGCACCGACGCGGTGGATACGGCGGCAATCCGGGACATCCCGAACGTCATCTTCCTGGGGGAGACCGACCGGTTCGAGCGGGAATACGTCATCTTCGCAGGGTTCAACAGCTTCGACGCGTACAACGACTTCATCGAGGAGTTCAAGGACCGGTACCGGGACCGTGTCGACAGCTTCGACAACCATCTCATCGCGTCACAGAACATCCACAAGGAGGACTTCACCCCGCTCATCAAGCACCAGCTCCGGGAGGCGCTGGAGGACGATGCGTAAACTGCTGTGCGCCACGGCGCTCATCCTGCTGCTTCCCGGCGCGGCCGCGGCCGGACCCGGTACCGGGCAGGACCGGGCCGCCAGCCACCAGCCAAGCGGCGACACGGGTGACGTGGCCAGCGCGGCTGACAGGAGCGACGAGGCGGACCACAGCCTCGACCGTGCCAATCAGCCGGCACCACCGGCGGCCCCGCCGGTGGGCGGTGTGCCGGCCGTCGCCAACGCCTCCATCAACCGGAGCGTGGACGCCGGGAGCGACGTGCTCCGGACGCTGCCACCCGACCTGCAGCGGCTGCAGGAGAGCAGGGTGCCCGCCGTTGCCCGGCTGGGACGGGACGCCGCCGCCATCAACCGGACGTTGCAGAACGTGAGCAGGCTGGCGGCCGCCGGCAGGACCGCGGCGGCGCAGCGCGAGGCACGGACGCTGGCGCGGCAGGTGAACGCGACGCGGCAGCGGCTGCGGCCGGACCGGCTCGCCCGGAACGTCTCCAGCGAGCTGCGGCCGCGGGTGGCGGCCCTGCGGGCGAACGTGAGCCGGCTGGAGCGGGAGGCCCAGGTGCTGTACGCAGGACAGGCCCTGCCTGGGCTGCTGCGGGCGCGACAGGCGCTGGA
>CAZAFX010000121.1:0-3262 GCA_964484895.1 uncultured archaeon
GGGAGGACCGGTTCCGGCGGGATCACGGCACGGCGTACGCGCGGCTGCGGCGGGAGCAGCGGAAGGATGGGGTGCTGGCGCTGTACACTGAGGAGGGACAGGGCGGGCCGCAGCCGCCGCAGCTGCTCGGCCCGCTGCTGGACGGAGATGCGCTGGACTGGGCGACGCTGGACGCGTTCATCGCGGACCAGGTGGACGCGGTACAGGAGGACGAGGTCGACACGCGGTACCACTACTAGCCCGCTAGTCCATGTGGAGCTCGAGGATGTCCTCGTCCCGAAGGGTGTGGTCGGCGCCGACCTGCTGTTCCGGGAACTTGGCCGAGTCGCCCCAGACGCGGGCGTGGGCGAACCGGTCCGGGTCCATGCCCTGGAGCTGTTCGACGACGTCCATGACCGTGCTGTCCCGCTGGACGATGAGGGGTTCGTCGCGGTCCGGGTCCTTGCCCGGCTTCTTCATGTAGATACGCATGAACCGGAGGGCGTCGTAGATGGCGTCCTTCGCCGCGTCCAGGCTGGTGCCGTCCGCGGCCGAGATGATGGTGACGTCCGGGTGGTCCGCGGTGATGCTGTCGCGCTCGTCCGCGGACAGTGTATCCGCCTTGTTCAGGACCTTGATGCCCGGCATGTACTCGCGGTTGGGGGCGAGGGCGTCCACCAGCCGGTCCAAGGTGAGGTCCTCACGGATGACAACGCGGGCGTTCACGTAGCCGCGGTCCCGGAGCACCTCCTCGATCGTGTCCACGTCGAGATGGGACTGGTCCACCGGCGTGGCGATGGACAGACCTCCCTTCTCCTGCTTCGTCACCGACACGTCCGGCGGCGAGACGTTGAGCCGGATACCGGCATCGTATAATTCGTCCTCCATCCGTACGAACCCATCAATCTTCTCTGGCGACGTCATCATCATAATCGCGTCCGCGTTCCTGATTACGGACAGGACCTCCTGGCCGCGGCCGCGGCCCTCCGCTGCACCGCCGATGAGGCCCGGGACGTCCACGAGCTGGATGTTGGCGCCGCGCCACTGGAGCATACCGGGGACCACGTCCAGCGTGGTGAACTCGTAGTCGCCCGTCTCCGAGTCCGCGTTCGTCACCGCGTTCAGGAACGTGGACTTGCCCACGGACGGCGGGCCGACGAGCGCGACCGTGGCGTCGCCCGTCTTCTTCACGCTGTACCCCTCGTAGCCGCCGCCCGTCTCCTTCTGACGCTGCTGCTTCTCCTCCTTCAGCTTCGCGATCTGGGACTTCAGCCGGGCGCGCTCCGTCTCCGTCGCCTTGTTCACCGGGGTCTCCGCCAGCTTCTCCTCCAGGCGCTGGAGGTCGTCGTCGATCCCCATGCCGGCACCGTCGGCGCGGACGTTAAAAAGCGTGGCGCGCCACGCCGCTGCATACGCCCATTGAACTGGTATCACTGAAGAGGTACGAACATTCACCCATTTTTATAGGGCGGTGAAAAGAAGGATGATGGTTTATAAATCTTCGATGCATCACGGTATATACGACAGGGACCCCTGCTGTGACCCGTGATTCTTATGGCCGACGATGACGCTGTGGAGCTGGATGAGCTTGACCGGAAGATCGTAAACCGGCTGCTTGAGGACGGGCGGAAGTCGTTCCGGCAGATTGCCGAGGCGGTGGATTCGACGCCCGCGACCGTGATCAACCGTGTCGACCGGATGCAGGACGAGGGCGTCATCGAGGGGTACAGTGCGGACGTGAACTACCAGCGGATCGGCTACCAGGCGATCGCCGCGATCGAGATCGTGGTGAAGGGGAACGACGTGGACGCGGTCGAGGAGCAGGTCCGGGACCACAACAACGTCGTGTCCGCGTACACCATCACCGGGGACACCGACATGCTGCTGCTGGTGAAGTTCGCGACGCGGAGCGACCTGACCGAGTTCGTGAAGCGGAACCTGGTCGGGTCCGACCGGGTGAAGAAGACCATCACCCACATGACGCTGGACGTGCTGAAGGAGCACAAGAACCCGTCGCTGTGACGGAAAGGGTTTTTATAGGTGCGCGCCGCATCGGTGGCGTAGTGGCATCAGATGCTTGACAGGCTGCGCTCGTTCTGGGACCGGCTGTTCGGCGGGGAGAAGGACGTGGCGCTCGGTATCTACGGGCCGCCGAACGCTGGGAAGACGACGCTGGCGAACAGGATCTCCGAGGACCTGACCGGTGAGGAGCTGGGTAGCGTGTCTGAGGTGCCGCACGAGACGCGGGAGGTGGAGCGGAAGGAGCAGGCCGTGCTACAGCATGACGGGCAGACCATCACGATGAACCTGCTGGACATGCCCGGTATCTCCACCAAGGTCGATTTCAAGGACTTCACCGAGCACGGGGTGGATGAGGATGAGGCGAAGTCGCGGGCGAAGGAGGCAACCAAGGGCGTGGTCGAGGCCATCAAGTGGCTTGACGACGTTGACGCCTGCCTGGTCGTGTTCGACGCGACCAAGGACCCGTACACGCAGGTGAACGTCACCATCGTCGGGAACCTGGAGGCGAAGGGTATCCCGATCCTGGTGGTGGCGAACAAGACCGACCTCGAGGACGCGGACCCCGAGGCGGTGCGGGACGCGTTCCCGCAGCACCCGCTTGTGGAGATCTCCGCGAAGGAGGGGACCAACATCGAGAAACTGTACGAGGAAATCATGCACCACCTCGGGTGACCGGAGTGAGCGACGACGGCATCCCGATCACGTTCATCGCGCAGGAGCGGCTGCGCGGGCTCTCGTTCGACGAGAAGCTGGAGCTGATCCTTGATGAGGTGCGCGACGGGAAGATCCTGGTGCTGGAGGAGGCGCTGTCCCCCGACGAGGAGCGCCGGCTTATCCAGGGCGCGATGGAGGCGGTGGACGAGGAGTTCCCTGGCATCGAGTTCTCTAGCCTTGACGGGCGAAAGGATATCTTCGACCGGGTGCTGGACAGCGTCTACGAGCTGGCGGGGCGGGACCGGCGCCGGGGGCTGACCGTGGTCGGGAACTCCGACGTGATGGCGCAGGTGGAGAAACGGGAGGACTCGATCTCGCTGCTGGCGTCGGCGGCCGAGGACGGGGAGGAGTAGGATGCCGCACCGGTGCATGAACTGCGGGGAGGAGTACGAGGACGGGGCCGAGGAGTTACTGGAGGGATGCATCTGCGGCTCCACGCTGTTCCTGTACTCGAAGGACGTGGACGACCGGGATACGGACGAGCTGCGGGAGGAGAAGAAGCAGGTGATGGACGAGCTGAATGCGTTCATCGACAACGTCAAGCAGC
>CAZAFX010000122.1:0-3248 GCA_964484895.1 uncultured archaeon
GGGCGCGCGCCCGGATCCCCGCGTCCGGCATCATCACCTCCTGGTCCCACCGCAGCAGCCCCTCCGACTCCTCCAGGTTCGTGATCCGCCGCACCCGCTCCACCAGCTGCTCGTACATAGACATACCTCCACCCTGCACGGCGGCGCACTTAAATCTCCCCCACCACCACACATACGTCAAACGACACGAGGGAATCGTAGTAACGTACTTAAATAACGCGGCGGATGGCTGCAGGCATGCCCGAGGCGTACGACCGCACCGATCTGACCGCGACCGGGCTGTACGACCAGCTTCACGACCGTCAAGGGACGGACGACCAGCAGCTTACTGCACTGACACAGGACGACCTGGAGGATGCCGGGTTCTACGGTGTCAACGGCGATATCTACGCGTTCGTCGTCGACTGCCTCGAGCAGGAACGCGCGGATGACGCCGCCCGCGGCCCCGCCATCGGCCTTGCCATGGGCGACGATCGGGTCACCGCGTTCGGCTACGTCGTGAGCACGACGACCCGCCTTGGCGGGGTGGTTGGCAGGCACGAGGACGGTGAGAACTACACGGTGACACGCATCGATGCCGGCCGCGGCTCTATCGCCGAGCAGATCGCTGAGATGTTCGACCGCCGGGACGGGCAGGACGACGGCTACCGGGTCGACCGGACCACGGAGCGGCTCCCTCTGCTTGCCGACGCGGCCGACGCCGACCTGCAGGACGCCGTCGCCGCCGTCGAGGGCGCCGTGGATACGCCTGTCAGGGAACATGCGCATACCGTCGCCCCGGACGATCTGCGGACGGGTGGCCCCGACCTACCGGCTGACGCGGGTGACGGATAGGTTCTTATGTGTTGGAGCGCCACCGGACGGGTATGACGCGCATCCTCCTTGCCCGGCATGGCGAATCCCTCTACAACCGCGACGGTATCATCCAGGGCCAGCGCGATGTCGACCTGTCCGAGACCGGGCTTGCTCAGGCACGGCGGCTGGCGGAGCGGCTGCAGGATGAGGATATCGACGCCATCTACTGCAGCGACCTTCAGCGCGCCCGGAAGACCGCGGAGTTCGTCGCCAGCTACCACGATGCCACGCCGCAGCCCCTGCCAGCGCTCCGGGAGCGGTCCTGGGGCGAGCTCGAGGACGCCTCCAGGGACGAGTTCGCACAGGCGCTGGACGCCCACGACGGCGGGCGGAAGACGTTCGCCCCGGGCGACGCCGAGACGTTCGATGATGTCTGGGACCGGACGCTCCCCGCGCTCAACCGGTTCCGCACGGACCACCGCGGCGAGACGGTGGTGGTCGTGGCGCACGGCGGCGTGAACCGCACCCTGCTCATGGCGGCGCTCGGCACGGACTCCGGCCACGGCCACCGCATCCACCAGGACAACACGGGGCTCAACGAGCTGGTGTACGACGACCGCCGCGGCTGGCAGGTCCGCCGGGTCAACGACACCCACCACCTGGGCGACGCGTGACCGGGATTCTGCCGTCTCAACACTCTATTGACCCATCATACCCGTACTGGAGGGAGCCGCCACTGCGCCGCTACCGGTCGACGACGATACATGGGACCTGTATTGGACCCGTATTGAACCCATATAGGTCCCATATGAGTTCAATATGGAACCTGCATATTGACATTTAAAGATTGTGGACCAACGCGGCTGTGGTGATATCAGATGGTATACGCGACAGAGACGGACGCCGTCCCGACACGGACGGATGACACACCGATCAAAACCGCGTACGAGGTCGCTGCACCGGTCGATGAAGTGACCGGGGAGCTGGTTGATGCGGTCGGCGCGGAGCCGGCCCGGTCCGGCGCCGACGGCGTGTACGGCGACGAGGCGCCGTGGGCGGTGCGCACGTACGATGTCCCCGGCGGCACGCTCCGCCTCAGCCACCCGGAGGACCCCGACCCGGACGCGGGCTACACGCTGCGGACCACGCTGACCGATGCCGACCCGCTAGCGTGCGGGGCGCTGCAGGACGAGATTGAGTCGGTCCTTTCCCGGTTCCAGCCGGAGCAGGATGCCCAGCGCTCGTTCGTCGACCGGCTGCTTGGCCGGTAGCGCAACCGCTACAGGGCAGTGTCGAAGCCGTCGTCTGCCATCTCCGGCACCGACATCGTCACATGGCGTTCAAGGTCGCTGTAGGTGTCCATGGGAAGCAGGATATCGGCGTCGAGTGCGGTGCCGACCAGCGTGACCAGATAGTCCGCGTTGTCGCCGGTGATACGGACTGGATCAGCATCCTGAAGAGCGGTGTAATCAATCGAGAGATCATCAGCAGTATCCGACATCCATCGCTCCATCGCATCACTCATCATCGCCCCGAAATCTGTATCTGTGTACTGTGGTGATGCCGGTCGGGGCGCTGTGGTATACCGCCCAGCAAGGCTCCAGAGGACCGGGTCGGTCTCGAGCGTGCGGTTCCTCGTATCGAGCAGGGTCGTCTCCGCGTCACCGTGCCCGATCACGACCTCGCCGTGGAGGCCGTACTCGTCAAGGAACTGGCCAAGACCGTAGTCAACGTCCTCGACGGCCACATCGTCCCTCTGGAGATCGAGGGGAAGGGTGTCACCCACGAAGACTGCGGCCTCATCACGACCGTAATCCGGGGTACGCTGGATGTCCGCATACAGTTCATCGGTCTTCTGGTTGAATAGATCTTCAGAGCTATCAATATCACCGAATACTCCTTCCTCACACTCTTGGTAGGGGTCGCTGCGTGCCGTCACCGCTCCGTTGGTGACGCGAAGCGTAACACCGCTACTGGTGGTTTCCTCCTCTACATTGAGTGGTCGCGCCTGGACCGACACCGAATTCCCCATCATATGTTATTGAGAAGTAGTTAATATTTTTAAATTAATCACATGAAGGCGTCGATGTCGTCGTCCTCTTCGGCCTGATCGCGGGAGAACTCCTGAGCAGCCGCGTCGAGGGGCTTGCCGGTGTCGAACTCGTGGGTGCGGCGCTGCCGGACATCCACGAACGTCGGATACTTGACGGCCTCCCCGACCACGACAGCCTCGCCGACGCGGAGGCCGGGGATGGTCTGTAACACGTCGGAGGTGATGCCCTCCGAGCCCTGCTTGATGCGGTCGAGGTCGTGTGGGTTGGTGACGCGGAGGATGATGTTGGTGTTGCACTGGCTGAGCGCGGTCTGGGAGAGTTTGGCCGGCCGCTGGGAGATGAGGCCGAGGCAGGCGTGGAACTTGCGGCCTTCCCGCGCGATCTGTGTGATCTTGCCGC
>CAZAFX010000123.1:0-3238 GCA_964484895.1 uncultured archaeon
AGAACTCGTCGTCCGCGATCCGGAGCAGGATCGGATCGTTGAGAACGCCGCCGTCCTCGTTACAGAGGATGACGTACTTGCCGTGCATCGGCTCGATCTCGGTGGCGTCCCGGGTGATGACGTAGTTCGTGAGCGCCTCGGCGTCCGGTCCCTTCACGCGGATCTGGCGCTCGACGGCGACGTCCCACAGCGTCACGCTGTTGGTCAGCGCGTCGTACTCGGCCATCGCGCCGCCGTCCTCGGGCTCGACGAGTCCCCGGGGGTGATAGATGCGGTTGTAGACGGTACAGCGCCACGCGCCCTCCTCGTTGAACGACTTGTCGAAGAAGGGTGACTTCCGGACCCGGGTCGAGACGAGCATCTCGATCCCGGGGTCGCCAGTCTGTCTGAGGTTCCGCGGGACGGTGCGGTCGGACTGGTCGACGCTCGGATGGTTGGGGTGGTCCCCGCGTTCCGCCGGGGAGAGACCGTTGTCGGACATCGGTGCTCACAGAGTGGCCACCCGTATATAAAAAGGACGGGACGAACCGGAAGACGCGCGAAAACACCCGCAGGACGGGTTCCGGCTGCGGGCCGCCGCGGGAGCTACACGTACCAGAAGAGGGACACGTTATGGAATCGGCCGCGCGGGAGCGGCGATCCGCCGGGAGGTCCGCGCGAGCCCGTGGGTTCTTATGCCCGTTGCTCCGATCGTAGGACGGGTGATCCGACGTGACACACGTGCTCGACGGAAACGCGGTCGGCGACCGGATCCGCGAGGACCTGCGCGGAAGCATCGAGACCCTGGCCGACGCCGGCGTCAGGCCGGGGCTCGCGACGGTCCTGATGAGCGAGGACCCCGCGAGCGAGACGTACGTGTCGATGAAGCGGGAAGCCTGCGATGACCTGGGAATCGAGAGCCTCCATCACGAACTGGATCCCGACGCGCCCGCGGCGGAACTGTTCGACACGATCGACTCGCTGAACGACGACCCCGACGCCCACGGCATCCTCGTACAGATGCCGGTTCCCGACCACGTCGAGAAGAGCCGGGTGCTGCGGAGCATCGATCCCGCCAAGGACGTCGACGGGTTCCACCCGGAGAACGTCGGCCGGCTCGTGGCGGGGAACCCGCGGTTCAAGCCCTGCACGCCACACGGCATCCAGAAGCTCCTGGAGGCGGCCGGCGTCGACACCGAGGGCACGGACGCGGTCGTCGTGGGCCGGTCGGACATCGTGGGCAAGCCCATGGCGAACCTCCTGATCCAGAAGGCACCGGGGGGCAACGCGACGACGACGGTCTGTCACTCCCGGACCGACGACCTCGGCGCGAAGACCCGGGAGGCGGACATCGTCATCGCGGCCGCGGGCTACCCCGAACTCGTCGACGGGTCGATGATCCGGGAGGGCGCGACGGTGATCGACGTCGGCGTGAACCGCGTCGACGCCGACACCGAGAAGGGCTACGAACTCGTCGGCGACGTCGAGTTCGAGAGCGCAGCGGAGAAGGCCGACGTCATCACCCCGGTTCCGGGCGGGGTCGGCCCGATGACGATAACGATGCTCCTGTACAACACGGTGAAGGCCGCGGGCCTCCAGGAAGACGTGACGATCGATCTTCCCTGACCCATGAGCGGCGACGCCGCGGAGCCCGTGACGTTCGGCGACATCAAGGCCGCCGGGGAGCGTCTCGATGACCCGTCGGTCGTCAAGCACACGCCGACCGAGCGAAGCACGTCGCTGGAGGCGATGACCGGCGCCGGGGAGGTCCACCTCAAGCTCGAACACCTCCAGTGGACGGGATCGTTCAAGACCCGCGGGGCGTACAACAAGATCCGGACCTGCCTGGAGGAACGGGAAATCGAGGAGGTGGTGGCCGCCAGCGCGGGCAACCACGCACAGGGCGTCGCGCTCGCGGCGACGAAGCTTGGCGTCGACTCGACCATCGTGATGCCCCGGAACGCCCCCCAGACGAAGGTCGACGCGACCCGGGGGTACGGGGCGACGGTGGAGCTCGTCGGGACGGACTTCCAGGCCGCGATGGCCCACGCGAAGGACCTCGTCTCGGGGGAACACACGGAGTTCGTCCACGCCTTCGACGACCCGGCGATCGTCGCCGGGCAGGGGACGCTGGGCGTCGAGATGTACGAGGATCTGCCGAGCGTCGACACCGTCGTCGTGCCGATCGGCGGCGGCGGGCTGATGGGCGGTATCGCGACCGCGTTCGCCGAACTGCGTCCCGAGACGCGGATCGTCGGGGTGCAGGCGGCGGTCGACACCATCGCGGACGGCATCGCGACCGGCGGCATCTCGGAGTTGACCCTCTCGATCATGCAGCGCCACCTCGATGCAGTCGTCACCGTGACCGACAGCGAGATCGCCGAGGCGGTCCTCGTGTTGATGGAGCGCGCAAAGCAGATGGTCGAGGGCGCCGGCGCGGCCTCGGTGGCGGCGATTCGTAGCGACGACCTGGACGTCTCCGGCGAGGTCGTCATGCCGCTTTTGTGTGGCGGGAACCTCGACATGACGATGCTCCGGGCGGTCCTGATCCACGCCCTCACCCGGCGCAGGCAGATGCTCCGCCTGCGGGTCCGCATCGAGGATCGCCCCGGCAAGATGGCGGAACTCTCCGGTATCATCGCGGATCACGGCGCCAACATCCACACGGTCCGCCACGACCGCGCGGTCGAGGACCTGAACGTCGGCGAGGCGTACCTGGTCTTCGAGGTCGAAACGAACGGGGCGGGCCACGCGGCGAACATCATCGACTCCATCGCCGACCACGACTACGAGGTTAGCGTGGAGAACTAAATCGAGAGATCGCCGGAGAGATACGGGGTGTCCGGGGGGCGACACTTAAATCCCTGTACTATTTCATACCAACGTTTATTAAAGTTCCTTCGTCCCATCCCATGAGGTGTAGTTGCATGCCTGTCAATGGCAGTGATGGATGCGTCGGGGGCGGACGGGAAGGTGCCGGCTGTGCCGATCACCGAGCGGAACCGACTGCACACAGAACGATGACTGACACACAAGACAGCGGTTACGGGAGGGGTACCGTATGACGGACGATACAAAGAACGAACCGGTAACCGACGGGGGTGAGGAGGAAGCGGTCGGAGAAATGTCCGACGGGCTGCAGGTGGAGCTGTTCCACCCCGACTCCGACCGGGAGCCGGGTGACACGAACATCGAGGCCTACGGGTTCGACATCCACCCGGTCGTCTTTCCGGTCGCGCTCCTGCTCATCGGGGCGTTC